>NZ_CP022413.2:2617500-2785000 GCF_002222595.2 Blautia hansenii DSM 20583 | reverse complement strand
CAGCTAAGGTCCCAAAGTGCGTGTTAAGTGGAAAAGGATGTGGGATTTCAAAGACAACCAGGATGTTGGCTCAGAAGCAGCCATACATTCAAAGAGTGCGTAATAGCTCACTGGTCGAGAGGTCCTGCGCCGAAAATGTCCGGGGCTAAAACACGACACCGAAGCTGAGGAATTCTAAGGAATTGGTAGAGGAGCATTGCATAAGGGAAGAAGCAGTACCGAAAGGAGCTGTGGACTTTATGGAAGAGAGAATGCCGGAATGAGTAGCGAGAGTAAGGTGAGAATCCTTACGGCCGAATATCTAAGGTTTCCAGGGTAAAGCTGATCTGCCCTGGGTAAGTCGGGACCTAAGGCGAGGTCGAAAGACGTAGTCGATGGACAACAGGTTGAAATTCCTGTACTGCGATATAACAGAACTGTGGGGACACGTGTGGAAAGCACATCCCGGGAATGGAATCCCGGGGCAAGCGAGGTAGGAGTCTGGTAGGCAAATCCGCCAGGCAATCTGAAGACGTGATGCGGACCGAAAAGAAGTAGGGAAGTGTGTGAGCCATGCGTCGAGAAAAGCCGCTATTGTTTATATCGTACCCGTACCGTAAACCGACACAGGTGGATGAGGAGAGAATCCTAAGGCCGACGGAAGAAGCATTGTTAAGGAACTCGGCAAAATGACCCCGTAACTTCGGGAGAAGGGGTGCCACAGAGATGTGGCCGCAGAGAATAGGCTCAAGCAACTGTTTAGCAAAAACACAGGTCTATGCAAAACCGAAAGGTGAGGTATATGGGCTGACGCCTGCCCGGTGCTGGAAGGTTAAGAGGAGAGGTTAGCGCAAGCGAAGCTTTGAATTTAAGCCCCAGTAAACGGCGGCCGTAACTATAACGGTCCTAAGGTAGCGAAATTCCTTGTCGGGTAAGTTCCGACCCGCACGAAAGGCGTAATGATTTGAGCGCTGTCTCAACAATGCATCCGGTGAAATTGAAATACCAGTGAAGATGCTGGTTACCTGCGCCAGGACGGAAAGACCCCATGGAGCTTTACTCCAGTTTGGTACTGGGACTCGGTATTGCATGTACAGGATAGGTGGGAGACGAAGAGGCATGGACGCCAGTCTATGCGGAGTCGCTGTTGGGATACCACCCTTGTGATATTGGGTTTCTAACCAGCCGCCGTAATCCGGCGGTGGGACAATGCCAGGCGGGGAGTTTGACTGGGGCGGTCGCCTCCGAAAGGGTATCGGAGGCGCCCAAAGGTTCCCTCAGAATGGTCGGAAACCATTCGCAGAGTGCAAAGGCAGAAGGGAGCTTGACTGCGACACCGACGGGTGGAGCAGGTACGAAAGTAGGGCTTAGTGATCCGGTGGTATTAAGTGGGAATGCCATCGCTCAACGGATAAAAGCTACCCTGGGGATAACAGGCTTATCACTCCCAAGAGTTCACATCGACGGAGTGGTTTGGCACCTCGATGTCGGCTCATCGCATCCTGGGGCTGTAGTAGGTCCCAAGGGTTGGGCTGTTCGCCCATTAAAGCGGTACGCGAGCTGGGTTCAGAACGTCGTGAGACAGTTCGGTCCCTATCCGGCGTGGGCGTAGGATATTTGAGAGGAGCTGCCCTTAGTACGAGAGGACCGGGGTGGACGGACCGCTGGTGTACCGGTTGTTCTGCCAAGAGCATGGCCGGGTAGCCAAGTCCGGAAGGGATAAACGCTGAAGGCATCTAAGCGTGAAGCCCCCCTCAAGATGAGATATCCCATTCGAAAGAAGTAAGACCCCTTGAAGACGACGAGGTAGATAGGACAGAGGTGGAAGTGCAGTAATGTATGGAGCTGACTGTTACTAATCGGTCGAGGGCTTGACCTAATAGCTTAGGAAGTTAAGCGGACTAAGCTGAACGGCAGTTGGAAGGTTTCGTTTTATATATGTGGTTTTGAAGGTATGGTGTGAAAAATATTTGGCTCCTTGGTCAAGCGGTTAAGACATCGCCCTTTCACGGCGGTAACACGGGTTCGATTCCCGTAGGAGTCACTAAAAATACTTGCATATTTATAAAATATGTGAGTATAATATATTATATGGCGCCATAGCCAAGTGGTAAGGCAAAGGTCTGCAACACCTCTATCACCAGTTCAAATCTGGTTGGCGCCTCTTTTTCATATTCCTCCTTAGCTCAGTCGGTAGAGCATGCGGCTGTTAACCGCAGTGTCGTTGGTTCGAGTCCAACAGGGGGAGCTTTTCTATTTTCAGATTTTAAACAAAGAGCACAATGGTTCTCAAAGATGAAAGCCATTGTGTTTTTTGTTATTCTTCTTTATAAAAGTGAAGCTATTGGTATATATTAGTTATAGAGGTATTTTCTTGTGCCGAATTTTGGCAAATTATAAAAGATTTCAAAAAAGGACATAAGTCCTTTTTTGGGGATATAAGATACTATATAATAAAATTATATGAGCGTAGTGAGCAGGATAATAAAGAAAGGGACGAGAATGATGAGCAAGCAGAGAGTATATTTGATTGTATTGGACAGTTTTGGAATTGGACATGCACCGGATGCGGCTGATTTTGGAGATGAAGGTGCAAATACACTCTATACAATTACCCATTCAAAGGAATACGATACACCGAATATGAGAAAATTGGGACTTTCTTGTATTGATGGTGTGGATTATCTGGAAAAATCAGATAATATAGTAGGAAGCTATGGAAGGATGCAGGAAGCATCAAAAGGAAAAGATACGACAATCGGACATTGGGAGATTGCAGGTATTGTGTCTGAGAATGCTCTTCCTACTTATCCCAATGGATTTCCAAAGGAAGTTTTAGATGAATTTTCAAAAAGAACAGGCAGAGAAGTGCTTTGCAACAAGCCTTATTCCGGAACGGATGTTATCAGAGACTATGGAGAAGAGCACGTTCGTACAGGAAAGCTGATTGTCTATACATCGGCAGACAGTGTTTTCCAGATTGCTGCACATGAGGACATTGTTCCGGTAGAAGAATTGTACAAATATTGTGAAATTGCCAGAGAGATTTTGGTAGGGGAACATGGCGTAGGACGTGTAATTGCCAGACCGTTTGTAGGGGAAGCGCCAAATTTCCAAAGAACTACAAATCGCCATGATTTTTCACTTTTACCGCCAAGGGACACTATGCTGGATGTTTTGCAAAAAGAAGGATACGATACTTATGGTGTGGGCAAGATTTATGATATTTTTGCAGGGAAGGGTATTGCTCATACTCAGCGTATTCAGGGAAATGTGGATGGAATGGAAAAAACCATACAGCTTCAAGATAAAGATTTTAATGGCTTATGCTTTGTGAATTTAGTGGATTTTGATATGCTTTATGGTCACAGAAATGACATTGAGGGATATGCAAAGGCTGCAACTGTTTTTGATAAGCAGTTGGGAACTTTTATGGAGAGAATGCAGCCGCAGGATATTTTAATGATAACAGCAGACCATGGATGCGATCCAGGATTTAAGGGAACAGACCATTCCAGAGAATGTGTACCGTTTTTAGCTTATGGCGAGCAGGTGAAAAAAGGGGTAAATATGGGAACTCGTAAAACATTTTCCGATATCGCTGCAACCATATTGGACATCTTTGGAATTGACAGCAGATTGGATGGAACCAGCTTTAAGGATGAAATCTTAAAATAGGAGATGGAAAATATGGACAATCTTGAATTGCTGGAGGAAGCAAAAAAAGCCCGATTAAAGGCATATACGCCCTATTCAAATTTTAAAGTAGGCGCAGCGCTTTTGACAAAGAGCGGAAAAGTTTATTTGGGCTGTAATATTGAGAATGCCACATATACACCTACAAATTGTGCGGAAAGAACTGCTTTTTTCAAGGCGGTTTCAGAGGGAGAAAGAGAATTTGAAAAAATAGCCATTGTGGGTGCAAAAGACGGAGAGGATGCAAATGTAATGTGCTCACCTTGCGGGGTGTGCAGGCAGGTAATGATGGAATTTTGTGACCCAAAAGAATTTCAGATTATTCTTGCCAATGGGGAAAATACTTGCAGAGTCATGACTTTAGAGGAGCTTTTGCCCTGTGGCTTTAGTTCATTTAATTTGAAATAAAAGAAAAGGAGGAAAAAACGTGGAATATGTAATTGAAATGAACCATATTACGAAGCAGTTCGGTGATTTTAAAGCTAATGATGATATTACCCTGCGCGTAAAAAAAGGTGAAATCCACGCACTGCTGGGTGAAAACGGAGCAGGTAAATCTACACTGATGAGTGTTCTGTTTGGTTTGTATCAGCCGGAAGCAGGTCAAATTAAAATTAATGGAAAAGAAGTAAAGATTAACAATCCTAATGATGCCAATGCTTTGGGAATTGGAATGGTACATCAGCATTTTAAATTGGTTCATAATTTTACCGTACTGGAAAGTATTGTTTTAGGACGGGAAACAACAAAAGGCGGGGTCCTGAAAATGGATGATGCCCGTAAGAAAATTATGGAATTAAGTGAACGGTATAAATTCAAAATTGATCCGGATGCGTATATCTCCGATATTACAGTAGGTATGCAGCAGCGTGTAGAAATTTTGAAAATGCTGTATTGTGATAATGATATTTTGATTTTTGATGAGCCTACGGCTGTTTTAACTCCACAGGAAATTCATGAGCTTATGAAGGTTATGAAGCAGTTGGTGGAGGAAGGAAAGTCTATTATCTTCATTACACATAAATTAAATGAAATTAAAGAGGTTGCAAATCGATGCAGCGTACTTAGAAAAGGAAAGTATATCGGAACCATTGATGTTGCGGAAACTTCCAAAGAAGCCATGTCAGAGATGATGGTAGGAAGAAAAGTCAATTTCATTCTGGATAAGAAAGAAATTACGCCCGGTGATGCTATTTTGGAAGTAAAGAACATGACGATTAAGTCAAAGCATCATGGCAAAGAAGCAGTAAAGAATGTATCGTTTACCGTACGAAAAGGTGAAATTGTTACCATTGCAGGTATTGACGGAAACGGACAGTCTGAATTGGTATATGGTATTACGGGAATGATGCCTATTGACGAGGGACAGGTCTTCCTAAAAGGAAAAGATATTACTCATGAAAGTATTCGCAAGAAATGTTTGGATGGTATGGCACATATTCCGGAGGACAGACATAAGGATGGTCTGGTTTTGGATTATGACCTTCAGCAAAATCTGGTGCTCCAGAGCTACTTTACAAAACGCTTCCAAAATCATGGATTTTTAAAATTTGATGCAATTCGCAGCTATGCGGAGGAACTGATTAAGAAGTTTGATATTCGTTCCGGACAGGGTGTAAACAGCATTGTAAGAGGAATGTCCGGCGGTAATCAGCAGAAAGCGATTATTGCAAGAGAGCTGGACAGAAATCCTGATATTGTTATTGCAGTGCAGCCGGTTCGAGGACTGGATGTAGGCGCTATTGAATATATCCATAAACAGCTGATTGCACAAAGAGATGCAGGAAAGGCAGTGCTTTTGGTATCCTTAGAGCTGGATGAGGTTATGAATGTAAGTGACAGAATTCTTGTAATGTACGAAGGCGAAATCGTTGCAGATGTAGATCCGAAGAAGGTTACAACGGAAGAACTGGGATTATACATGGCAGGAGCGAAAAGGAGTGTGAACAATGAAAAATAAGAAGAAAAATATTTTTCAGGGAGAAGGCATAGCAAGTTTCGGTTCATCCATTCTTGCGATTATCTGCGGTCTGCTCTTCGGACTTATTATTTTGCTCGCAAGTAATCCGAGTCAGGCATACGGCGGATTTATGATGATTTTGCAGGGGGGATTTACAGACGGTATTCAGGGAATTGGACAGATGCTGTATTACGCAACTCCCATTATTATGACCGGTCTGTCTGTTGGATTTGCATTTCAGACAGGATTGTTTAATATCGGCGCGCCGGGACAGTTTACCGTTGGCGCTTATGTGGCAATTTTAATCGGTGTAAAATGTACCTTCCTTCCGGCAGGACTGCATTGTTTCGTAGCGATTGCAGGCGCTGCTTTGGCAGGCGCATTATGGGGTATGGTTCCCGGTTTATTAAAAGCATTTCGAAATGTAAACGAAGTAATTGCTTCTATTATGATGAATTACATTGGAATGTATATGGTAAATATGTTAATTCAGAGAACCATTTATGACCAGGTAAAGAACCAGTCCATGGCAGTTGCATCGACTGCTAACCTGCCGAAAGCGGGATTGGACAAGATTTTTCCTAATTCCGATATCAATGTAGGAATTCTTATTGTTATTGCTTTTGTAATTTTAATTTATGTGATTTTAAACCGTACTACTTTCGGATACGAATTGAAAGCGTGTGGTAAAAATCCGAATGCAAGTAAATATGCAGGTATCAATGCAAAGAGAAACATTGTATTATCTATGGTAATTGCAGGCGCATTATCCGGTATCGGCGGCGCACTTTTATATCTTGCAGACTCGGGAAAATATCTTCAGGTATTGGATATTATCGCACCGGAAGGATTTTCAGGAATTTCCGTAGCACTTTTGGGAATGTCTAATCCAATCGGTATTCTTTTTGCCGGATTGTTTATCGGACATCTTACCGTAGGCGGTTACAATATGCAGTTGTTTGATTTTGCTCCGGAAGTTATTGATATGATTATTGCGGCAATTATTTACTGTGGAGCGTTGTCCCTGTTATTCAGAGGTATCATTCATAAAATTCAAGCCGGAAAAAGTAAAAAACAGACAGATAAAGCAAACAGCAATCTGAAGAAGGAGGAGTAGGAGTATGGATATTGTATATTTTATTATGCAGCAGACAATGTTTTTTGCCATCCCGCTTCTGATTGTAGCTATTGGCGGTATGTATTCTGAGCGAAGCGGCGTCATTAACATTGCGCTAGAAGGTATTATGGTAATCGGAGCTTTTGCAGGTGTTCTTTTTATCAATATGACACAGGCAAATTTAAGCGGACAGGGGCTCTTGCTCATTGCCATTGTGATTGCAGGCGTTACGGGAGGAATTTTCTCACTGCTTCACGCATTTGCATCTATTAATATGAAAGCGGACCAGACAATCAGCGGTACTGCACTGAACATGTTTGCTCCTGCATTTGCAATTTTTGCAGCAAGAACCATTCAGGAAGTGCAGCAAATTCAGTTTACAGATACTTTCCAGATTGATAAAGTTCCTGTATTGGGAGATATTCCTGTAATTGGACCATTATTTTTCCAGAATTGTTATATTACAACTTATATTGGGATTTTAATTTTCCTTGTAGCAGCTTTTGTAATTAAGAAAACAAGATTTGGATTAAGACTTCGTGCCTGTGGAGAACATCCGGGAGCAGCAGACTCTGTGGGTGTTAATGTTTATAAAATCAGATATTCCGGTGTTATTATTTCCGGTGTTCTTGCCGGAATTGGCGGTTTGGTCTTTGTTGTACCGACTTCCACAAACTTTAATGCAAGCGTTGCGGGATACGGATTTTTGGCATTGGCAGTATTGATTTTCGGACAGTGGAGAAGTAATAAGATTTTTCTGGCAGCATTTTTCTTTGGAATTATGAAAACCTTGGCAAGTGCATATTCTGCTATTCCTGTTTTAAAGGATTTGCCAATTCCAAATGAAATTTATAAAATGATTCCTTATATTGCAACTTTGGTAGTTCTGGCATTCTTCTCTAAGAATTCACAGGCTCCGAAGGCAGAAGGTATTCCTTACGATAAAGGAAGCAGATAAAGGAGGCAATCGCTATGAGAATGTATGATTTAATCATGAAGAAAAGAAATGGGGAAGCGCTGACAAAAGAAGAAATCCAATACATGATTACCGAATATGTAGACGGAAAAATTCCGGATTATCAGATGTCGGCATTTTTGATGGCAGTTTATTTTAAAGGAATGAACGAGGAAGAAACTCTGGCAATGACACAGGCGGTAGCGCATTCCGGTGATATGGTGGACTTATCCGGTATTGAAGGAATGAAGGTAGACAAACATTCTACCGGAGGCGTAGGAGATAAAACAACACTGGTTATTGCTCCTATTGTAGCTTCCTGTGGAGTAAAGGTGGCTAAGATGTCAGGGCGAGGATTAGGTCATACCGGCGGAACTGTGGACAAGATGGAAGCAATTCCGGGAATGCGAACCTCTTTAGACAGAGAAGAATTTTTTGATGTGGTGAATAAAACAGGTCTTTCCGTTATCGGACAGTCGGGAAATCTGGCTCCTGCGGATAAAAAGCTGTATGCCCTTCGGGATGTAACGGCAACAGTAGACAGTATTCCGCTCATTGCAGTGTCAATTATGAGTAAGAAGCTGGCTGCAGGAAATGACGGTATTCTCTTAGACGTAAAAACAGGAAGCGGAGCTTTTATGAAAACCGTGGAGGACTCCATTGCATTGGCGAAGGAAATGGTATCTATCGGAGAAAACGCAGGAAAGAAAATGGCTGCGTTGATTACGAATATGGACATTCCTTTAGGTCACAATATTGGAAACAGCCTTGAGGTAATCGAGGCTGTGGAAACTTTAAAAGGAAAAGGTCCGGCGGATTTAACAGAGGTGTGCTTGCAGTTGGCTTCCAATATGCTTTATCTTGCAGGAAAGGGTACAGAGGAAGCATGCAGAGCTTTGGCTGAGAATGCAATAAGAAGCGGTGCGGCTCTGGAACGTCTGGTAGCTATGGTAGAAGCGCAGGGCGGTGACTCGGAAGTTATCTTAAACCCTGAGAAGTTTGAAAAAGCGCCTTATGTCTATGAAGTAAAGGCAGAAAAAGACGGCTATATTACGCACATTGATGCAGAGGGCTGTGGAATTGCATCTGCCATGTTAGGCGCTGGCAGAGAGACAAAGGAAAGTGAAATTGACTATACTGCGGGTATTATTTTACATAAGAAGACCGGAGAAAAAGTAGAAAAAGGCGATGTTCTTGCTGCGCTCTATACATCAAAGGAAGAATTATTTGAAGCAGCGGCAGAAAAGTATAAAAAATCTATTTTCATAGAAGAGGAAGCGCCCAAGAAGGAACCTCTGGTTTATGCCAGAGTTACTCCGAAAGGAATAGAAAAATATTAAGATAAGGAGGAATTATATGAACACAAGTGAAATTTTAAGTCATGTAGACCACACACTTTTGAAAGCTTTTGCAACATGGGAAGATATTCAGAAGCTGTGTGAAGAAGCTATGGAGTACCATACCGCTTCTGTGTGTGTACCCCCAAGTTATATTAAAAGAATTCATGACACTTATGGGGAAAAAATTAACATTTGTACAGTAGTGGGATTTCCTTTGGGATACAGCACTACAAAAGCAAAGGTTGCGGAAACAGTGCAGGCGATTGAAGATGGAGCATCTGAAGTAGATATGGTAATCAACATTGCAGATGTGAAAAACGGTGACTTTGATAAGGTTACCGAGGAAATTAGAAGCCTGAAACAGGCAGCCGGCGATAAAATTTTAAAAGTTATTATTGAAACCTGCTATTTAACAGAGGAAGAAAAGATTGCTATGTGCAAAGCTGTTACAGAAGCAGGTGCAGACTACATTAAGACATCCACCGGATTTGGAACAGGTGGAGCTACAATGGAAGATATTCTTCTGTTTAAGAAGTTTATTGGACCACACGTAAAAATGAAAGCCGCAGGCGGAGTTAAGAGTGTGGAGGATATGGAGGCCTTTCTGGAAGCAGGATGCGACAGAATTGGCACAAGTTCAGCAATTTCCCTGATTAAAGGGCAAAGTGTAAAAGGTTATTAAAATTTAGGAGGAAAAATCATGAAGAAAAAACTGATTAGCTTAGTGCTGGCAGGAGCAATGTTATTAGGAATGGCAGGATGTGCAGAAAAACCGGGTGCATCTGAAGAAGGAAAAAAAGAGGACAAAGGAAGCAAGTACGAACTGGCGTTAATCACAGACGTTGGAACGATTGATGACAAATCCTTTAATCAGGGTTCATGGGAAGGTTTAAAGAAATATGCAGATGAGAATGATATCACATGTAAATATTACAAACCTTCAGAAAAATCAGATAAGGCTTGTTTAACAGCTATTGACCTTGCAGTAAAAGGCGGAGCAAAGGTTATTGTAACACCGGGCTTCTTATTTGAAAGACCGATTTTTGAAGCACAGACAAAATATCCGGATACAAAATTTGTTATTATTGATGCAGCTCCGGTAGAAGGCGAAAATAAAGCTCCGGAAATTAAAGAAAACGTACTTTCTATTTTCTATGCAGAAGAACAGGCTGGATATTTAGCAGGATACGCAGCAGTAGAAGAAGGATACAGACAGTTAGGATTTATGGGTGGTATTGCAGTACCGGCAGTTATTCGTTTTGGTTACGGATTTGTTCAGGGTGCAGACGCAGCAGCAAAAGACTTAGGTCTTGCACAGGGTGACATCAACATTAAATATACTTATGTAGGTAACTTTGACGCTTCTCCTGAAAATCAGGCAAAAGCAGCAGCTTGGTACAGCGAAGGAACAGAATGTATTTTCGCATGCGGCGGCGGAGTTGGTAACTCTGTTATGAAAGCAGCAGAAGGTGCAGGTAAGAAAGTTATTGGTGTAGACGTTGACCAGTCCGTAGAGTCTGAAACAGTTATCACTTCTGCAATGAAAACATTAAGTGACTCTGTTTACAATGCAGTGGCATCTGTTTATGACGGAACATTTGAAGGTGGAAAATCTATCACATTAGGCGCAGCAGATGACGGTGTTCAGTTACCAATGGAAACATCTAAGTTTGAAAAATTCACACAGGAAAAATATGATGAAATTTATGCAGCATTAAAAGATGGTTCTATTCAGGTTGCAAATGATACCGCAGCAGATGATGCAAGCAAGCTTCCGGTTAACGTTGTAACAGTTGAGTCTATTAAATAATTAAGAAATGATAATTCGTATAAGCATCTTCACCTTAGGCTGAAAGATGCTTATGCTATTTTAGCAGAGAAATATCTGCCGGAAGGGAGCAGGAATGGAAAGTGAAAAAATCATAAAACTTCCAAAGGTGGAGCTTCATTGTCATTTGGACGGCTCATTGCCAATGGGAATTATTCGTGAGCTTTTAGGCAGGGATGTAAAGAAGGAGGAGCTTCAGGTTCGGGATGATTGCAGAAATCTTGCGGAATATCTGGAAAAATTTGACCTGCCTTTGTCCTGTATGCAGACAGAAACAGGCTTAAAGCGTACTTCAAAAGCTTTTTTAGAAAGCTTAAAGCAGGATAACATTCAATATGTAGAAGTTCGCTTTGCACCTCTGTTATCTGTGAATGAGAGCTTAGATTGTACGAGGGTAATACAGTCTGTTTTAGAAGGACTGGAGGAAGCCAAAAAAGAATGTGGAATTTATTATAATGTAATTGCCTGTGCTATGCGTCACCATACAGAGGAAGATAATTTACAGATGATGAAAGCAGCCAGAAGCTTTTTAGGGGAAGGAATTTGTGCTGTGGATTTGGCAGGAAATGAAGCTGCATTTCCTATGGAAAATTTCACAGAATTATTTCAGAAAGCAAAAAAACTGGGGCTGCCTTTTACCATTCATGCAGGAGAATGTGGAAGAGTAGAAAATGTCATAGAGGCAGTTAAGTGTGGAGCATCCAGAATAGGCCACGGAATTGCATTAAGAGGACATGCTGATGCAATGGCAATGTGCAAAGAAAAGCAGATTGGAATTGAAATGTGTCCAATCAGTAATCTTCAGACAAAGGCAGTGGCAAGTAAATCAGAATATCCAATGAGAGAGTTTCTGGATGCAGGATTATGTGTTACCATAAATACAGATAACAGAACAGTAAGTAATTCCAGTATACAAAAGGAAATGGAATTTGTGCAGAAGAATTACGGAATTACAGATGAAGAGCTGGTACGTATGACAGAAAATGCAGTTCATGCGGCGTTTGCAAATGATGAAGTGAAAGCAGAGCTTGTAAGAAGACTGAAAGAGGTATAAAAATGCGAAACAAATATTTGTATAGTGTACTGCCATTTTTGAAAAAATGTAAAAGAGAGACACAACAGCAGTTTGAGGATTATTTTCAGACAGCGCCGGCTTGGCTTATGGAATGTTTTCAGGTAGAGGAAATGGAAAAAGGGCAAATATTTGTGCGGGAAAACACACCGATTGATACCATTTATTTTGTAGGAAGAGGTACGATTAAGGCAACAGATTACAGAATTTATGGCATTACCTATGATTTTATGAGCTTTGACTGTGTACATGCTCTGGGCGGAATGGAAATCATTATGGATTTGGATACTTATATGACGACCTTGGAAACTGCCACACCATGTACCATTGTGAAGATTGCAAAGGCAAAGTATGAAAAATGGCTGTTGACGGATCTGCGTGTTTTAAAGCTGGAAGCAAAGCTTACAGGCAAATCATTACTGGAGGACGGAAGAAAGAACAGGGCATATTTATTTCTCCAAGGCTCAGACCGTCTGGCAATGCTTTTGACAGAGCGATATGAATTGTATGCAAAGAACGGCATATTGCGGGTACGGGGCGGCAGACAGGGGCTTTCTGACACTACGGGACTGTGTGTAAAAACCATTAACCGTTCTGTAAAGAAATTTTTGGAGGAAGGTCTTATCAGTAAGGAAGGAAATCAGCTTCTTGTTTCTTTTGAACAGTATAAGAAATTAAAAGAATTGATAGCGGCAATTATAGATATTGAGTGAAAGAAGGGAGAATTATTATGAGCGCAGTGTATGAAAAATTAAGGACATGTTTGGAGAGTATTCAGAAAAAAGTAGATTTTAAACCGGAGGTGGCTCTGATTTTAGGCTCCGGTCTGGGTGATTATGCAGATGAAATCGATGTGGTGCAGACGCTTGATTATACAGAAATCGAAGGCTTTCCAACTTCGACTGTGGCAGGGCATAAGGGACGTTTTGTCTTTGGATATGTAGGGAAAACTCCTGTTGTAATTATGCAGGGACGTGTGCATTATTATGAAGGCTATGCCATGTCAGACGTGGTGCTTCCAACCAGACTTATGGCTCTTTTAGGAGCGAAAAAGCTGATTTTAACCAATGCGGCAGGCGGTGTAAACTTTGAGTTTAAGCCGGGAGATTTTATGATGCTTACAGACCATATTACAACCGGTGTGCCAAGTCCTTTGATTGGGGAAAATTTAGATGAGCTGGGTGTGAGATTTCCGGATATGAGCGAAGTATACAGCAAGAGAATACAGGAAATTATAAAAACAGCGGCGAAAGACTTGGATATTGACATCAAAGAAGGTGTTTATGCACAGTTTACAGGGCCCAATTATGAAACTCCGGCAGAAATCCGCATGGCAAGAACATGGGGAGCAGACGCAGTGGGCATGAGTACGGCATGTGAGGCAATGGCAGCACGCCATATGGGAGTGGAAATCGGCGGAATTTCCTGTATTACAAATATGGCAGCAGGAATGTCAAAAGAAGAATTAAACCACAAAGAGGTACAGGAAACGGCAGACAGAGTGGCTGTGCAGTTTAAGAAGCTGATTACGGAAATTATTACCAAATTAAATGATTAAAAAAATAAGGCTGTTGTATTAAGGGTATCAAGATTTTGGCTTAATACGACAGCCTCATTTATAACCTAATATTTCATGAGCAGATATTTTTTCAAAACAGGAAAGGGAGCCGGACCTATTTCCAGAACATTTTTGTGAAATTTTTTCAGGTCAAAGGCATCTCCTTCTAAATCCCGAATTGTATTTTCTAAGGAAGAAAAATTCAGAAATCCCAAATAGTATTTTAAATAGTTTGCGGGATTTTCTACAATGTATTGAAAGATTTCATGGCAAACGTCCTCTTCCGTAACGCCAAAGGAAGACAGTATCTCAGAAACCGCAGTGAAATTCCAGCCTTTGTCATGGATGCCGATATCAAGGAGAGAATAGAGACAGAGACTGATACAGCGGTTTAAGCGGAGAAATTCCATGGAGGCAGGGCTGATATTTAAAAAATCCGCCGCATATCGGTAGGAACGGTCTTCTACAAAAGTTGCCCAGCCTTCTATATAGCCGCTGCAGCTCAGACAGCTTCGGATGGGAGATGCGTTTTGCTTACCAAAGTAAAGAGTCTGGTACAGGTGACCGGGAAAGCCTTCATGAGCCAAGGTTGTAAAAAGCTCAGGACAGGAAACAGAAGAACCTTTGTTAATATAAATAGTATTTGGATTGAGAGTGTCAATAGGGGGAGTGAGGTAAAAAGCAGGGCTTGAGAATTCTTCTATTGCCTTTGGTACGTATTTCACTTCATAATCCTTCACTGTAAGAGCAGGGAAATCTTTTGTAATAGTATCTTGCAGAAACGCAAGAATTTTTTCAGGTTCAACCATTTCTACGGCAGTTTCGGTATTTAAGCTTTCCGGTAAAGCAGGGTTTTCCTGTGATAATTTTTGCACATCATTATAATATTGCAAAAGCTGCTGATATAAATCTTTTTCGATTTCGTCTATGCTGCGATAATCTCCCACATCATTTTTAATCAAATAGGAATAGTAGGATTTTCCTTTGGGAAGGTGAGAAAGCCCGTTTTTGTTTTTTCCTGTACCTTTTAAATGTTCAAGCTCCTGTGCCAGAAGGCTGTAAGAAGGAAAAACAGACTCTTTTAAGAGCTTTTGGTGCATAGTTATGTAGGAGGAAGCCTGTTTTTTGCTGATTTGTTTTTCTTCCTGTAATTTTTGCACACGTTCCTGAAACATGGTATGCAGATAGTTTGTTTCTGTATTTTCCACAAAGGTATTGCATTGCTCGATAATTCTGTCGGCAGTTGTATCACTCATGAAAAGTCCTTTTTTGGATTTTTCTGTTTCAAATCTGACAATGCTTTTAAAATATTGGGGTATAGAGGCAAGTAAGGAAAAATAGTCTTTGATATCATCAAGAGAACGAAAGGTGTATTCTGCCAGAAGAACAGGAAGCTGTGCCTGAATACCCAGATTTGCTCCGAGGGGTTCTGCCAGAAGATAATCATCGGCTGCGGAAAGCTGTGTAGCGAAGGACAGCCTTAAAATATCGTAGATGATTTGATTTTCCTTTGAAAGCTTTTCAGGAGAAAAGGAATTAAGCTTTTTTTGCAGCTTTTTAAGGTCTTCTTTTCCTTTTTCAAAGCTTTCCGGCGACATATCACCCAGACTGATTTCTTTTTCCTTGATGCCATATTTTTCAGGGTTTGCTAAAGTATAATGAAGATTTAGGGTGTTGGAGGATAACTCGTTTTCGAAAAGCTTATCTGTAAATTGTTCAAACTGTGCATCAGGAGAGATAAAGCAGCTTTTAAAACAGAAAAAGCAGATGCCAAAGAGAAAGAAAAGCGCAGAACCGAAAAGTAGGAGACGGCGTTTCTTTTGAAAGAATTTTTTCAAGGTAAGCTCCTTGTAAGGATATTCATTATAGTTTATGAGAAAAAGAAAGATGTATGTGCATTTTGCATGGAAAAGAGGAAGGGCTTGTGTTAAGATGCTGTATAGCAGGTAATAATGAGGATAAAAGAAAAGAGAGGAGAGGGCGGTTTGAGAAAAAAAGGAATATTGCTATGCTTCATGTCTTTCTTACTTTTAGGGGGATGCGAGAAGAAAGAGAACACTCCAAATCCACAGGAAGCTTTGCAGCAGGAAGAAAATCAAAAGCCGGAGGTTTCCTTATCTGAAAATCTTTGGGATTTTGAATTTTCCATAGGAGAAGATGTATGGAAGCTGCCTGCGGAGCTGTCCAAATGGGAAGAAAAGGGATGGAGTATTGACGAAAAGCAGGAAGAGACCATGCTGGACGGAGAAGCTTATATAGAAGGAGAAACTTTAAAAAATCAGGAGCAGGAGATTTCTGTGGATTTTGTAAATCCTGAGGGGGAGAAGAAGCCTTTAAAACAGTGTTATGTAGGAGGAATTCTTTTAAAATATGAAGAGAAAGCTCCTTATTATCAGCTTCCGTCAGGAATTACACTGGGAGAAAGCACGCTTGTTCAGGTGACAGACAAATTCGGAACACCTACGGATGAGTACGAGGAAAAAGAGGATATCTATATTACGTATGAATATGGAAAATATAAGGAAGCAGAGCTGGTATTTCATATAGAGGATGAGGTGCTGTATCAGGTACGGATGAAAAATTATCGGGAACCGGAGAATGAGGAAGAACCGATTTCAGAGGAAATACCGAAAGAAGTAAAGGAATATCAAGCGCCGGAGGAGTACAATGGAGACTTTCAGGAATATGTGGTAAAGTATGATAACTCTTTTTATCAAATTCCTGCGCCTGTATCGCAGTTTGTGGAAAATGGATGGAAAATTTCAAAAGAGGGCTCGGATACGTATGTAAAAGCAGGAAGGCATGGGTATGTGACGCTGGAAAAAAACGGGCAGTCCTTATATGCAGTGGTAAAAAACTACGGAGAAGCAACCACAAATATTCAAAATACCTTTGTGACAAATCTGTCGGGAGATTTTGATGTGACAAAGGTTTCCATTGGCGTGGGAGATGAAATTGTACTGGGCATGCCGGCAGAAGAAATGAAACAACGGCTGGAAGGAAGCGTTTATCAGAAGGAAGAGGATGAAAAGGGAGAGAATTATTTTATATATTCAGATGAGAGTAAGAAGAATTTTATCCGTATTTTTGTGGACAAAGATTTGCAGCTGGTGAGAGAGCTTGAGGTTTCCAACAGTCCCGAGACCTTGGATGAGGGAGAGGAAAATGAGGATGAGAAAACAAATCCTTCAGATGCGCTTTTGAATGAGGAAAAGATTACGGAAGAATAGGAAAAGTCGGAAGAAATGTAGTGGTAAAAAGCATACGAGTGTGATATGCTCTTTATGAGGGTTGTTAAATTATCAGAACCAAGGAGGATAAACCAGAGATGAAGAACTCCGGAATTTTAAAAGAAGAATTATTACAGGGAAAGTATAGTCAGTTATTGAAAGAAATTTATCTGGATGAAAGCATGCTGGAATATCAGAACAAAAGATATGCAGATGCAATTACAGAGTTTGAAAAGCTTTACGGCGAAAAGGAAGTAGAAGTTTACAGCGCACCGGGGCGTAGTGAAGTGTGCGGAAATCACACAGACCACCAGCTTGGAATGGTGCTTGCTACATCAATCAACTTAGATGCCATTGCAGTCGTAAGTAAGACAGAAGGAGACCTTATCCGTATTGTATCAGAAGGATACGACATGGTAGAGGTAGACGTAAATGATTTAGAAGAAAAATATGAAGAAGAAGGAACAACAGCAGCTTTAATCCGTGGCGTTGTAGCTAAGGTAAAAGAAGAAGGCTACCGTGTTGGCGGCTTTGAAGCTTATGTTACCAGTGATGTGCTGATTGGAGCAGGACTTTCCTCTTCCGCAGCATTTGAAATTATTGTAGGTACGATTTTCTCCGGCTTATTTAATGAAATGAGCATCAGTCCTGTATTTCTTGCACAGGCAGGACAGTTTGCGGAGAATGTATATTTCGGAAAGCCATGCGGCTTGATGGACCAGATGGCATGTTCCGTAGGCGGATTAATCCATATTGATTTTAAAAATCCGGAAGAACCTGTGGTAGAGAAGGTTCCGGCTGACTTTGAAGCTTATAAATACAGTCTGTGTATTGTGGATACAAAAGCTTCTCATGCAGACCTTACAGAGGATTACGCACAAATTCCCGCAGAGATGAAGAAGGTAGCTGCTTTCTTTAAACAGGATGTGTTAAGAGAGGTAGATGAGAAAGAGTTTTACAGCCAGATACCGGGGCTGAGAAGTATTTTAGGAGACAGACCGGTACTGCGTGCCCTTCACTTCTTCGAGGAAGAAAAACGTGTACAGGCACAGGTAGAAGCTCTGAAACAGGGAGATTTTAAAGAATTTCTTTCTCTTGTGGAAAAATCAGGAAACTCCTCTTTTAAATATCTTCAGAACATCTATACAACAAGAAACGAACAAAGTCAGGCAATGTCCATTGCTCTTGGCGTCAGCGAAAGCATTTTGGGTAATCATGGTGTGTGCCGTGTACACGGAGGCGGTTTCGCAGGAACCATTCAGATTTTTGTGGAAAACAGCTTTGTAGAAGAATACAGAAAAGCTATGGATAAAGTTTTTGGAAGTGGTTCTTGTCATGTATTAAAAGTACGTCAGCATGGCGGTATGCAGGTATTGTAATAATAGGAATATAGAAAAAGTTTGGGAAGCTCAGAAGATGGGCTTCCTTTTTTCTTGGAGTTTAAAAAGAAAAGAGTTTACATAATCAATTTTACAAAATAGAAATGTTGTTGGATGTAAAATATAGATAAAATAGTTTATGTTATCTTTTAAATAGTCAGAATATTCTCAAATGTAAAAGTGTACAAAAGATGTTGAACTGTTGGAAGTTTCCCACATTTTATCCTCAAAGTTATACACACTGAAAAATCCAATAAATATGGGAAAATTATAGTTATACACTAAGTTATCCACATTATCCACAAAAAAATGTGTGGAAGAATATGATTTACATAATGAAATAAAGAACAAAGGTTTTGTGTACTTCTTATAAAAAGGCGTTTTTTGTAGAAAAAAGAAGAAAAGATATTGACTTTTTTGAAGTCAAATTTTTAACGAACTATGTTATAATTCACCGAAATAACGTGAAAACTAAATCTATTATCTGAAAATTTAGGTTTACGATAATTTTACAGAAATTTAACGATTTCATGATTGGTGATTTTACAAAACTCCTTTATAGTAAATGCTGTCGACGAGGAGAAGAATTGAATTTTACAAATAAAGATAATAAAGGAGAGTATTTATTATGAAGAAAAAAATGTTAGCAGCAATTTTAATGGGAACTATGGTATTCGGTTTAGCAGCATGTGGAAATGAAAGCGGAAATGATGAAAATGCAAATAAAGAAACTACAAATAAGGAAGCAACAAATCAAGAAGCTTCATCAGGAGAAGCTGAAAAAAGTACAGAAGCACCAAAAGGAGAAATTTCTGTAATTTCCAGAGAAGAAGGTTCAGGAACAAGAAGTGCGTTCATTGAGTTATTTGGAATTGAAGAAAAGGATGCTTCAGGGGAAAAAATTGACAATACAACAGAAGATGCACAGGTAACAAATAATACATCTGTTATGATGACAAGTGTAGCAGGTAATCCTCAGGCAATCGGATATATTTCTTTAGGTTCTTTGGATGACCCTGTAAAAGCTTTAAAAGTAGATGGAGCAGAAGCTACAGCAGAAAATGTAAAAAGTGATACTTATAAAATTGCACGTCCATTCAATATTGCTACAAAAGAAGGCGTAAGTGAGACAGCACAGGATTTCATTTCTTATATTTTAAGTCAGGAAGGTCAGAAAATCGTAGAAGATAATGGTTATATTTCTGTTGGAGATGATGCAGCGGCTTATGCGGGAACAAAACCATCTGGAAAAATCGTAATTGCAGGTTCTTCTTCTATTACACCGGTAATGGAAAAGTTAAAAGAAGGATATAAAGAAGTAAATCCAAATGCAGAAATTGAAATTCAGCAGAGTGACTCTACAACAGGTATGGAATCCACAGTAAATGGTATCTGTGATATTGGAATGGCTTCCAGAGAATTAAAAGACTCAGAAATCGAAGCTGGATTAAAAGGACAGGAAATTGCATTAGACGGTATTGCAGTTATTGTAAATAATAAAAACTCTATGAGTGATATTACAACAGATCAGGTAAAAGATATTTACACAGGTGAAATTACAGAATGGAGCGACCTTCAGTAAAGACAGAAAGGGATTAAAGGAATGAAAAATATAAAAGAAACCGTTATGAAATATGTGTTTCTTGTGTGTGCCTGTGCCTCTATTCTGGCAGTAGCATTAATTTGCATCTTCTTATTTGCCAATGGTATTCCTGCCATTGGCAAAATAGGAGTTTTTGACTTTTTGCTGGGAGAAAGATGGAAGCCGGGAAACAATATTTACGGTATTTTACCATTTATTTTAGGCAGTATTTATGTAACCGCAGGAGCCGTTTTAATTGGTGTTCCCATTGGTATTTGTACAGCTGTTTTCATGGCAAAGTTCTGCCCACCAAAATTATATAAATTTATGAAACCTGCTGTTGAATTACTGGCAGGAATTCCTTCTGTTGTATATGGTTTCTTTGGTATGGTAGTGGTTGTTCCTTTTGTTCGTGACTTCTTTGGTATTCAGCTGGGATTTGGGGGAGACGGTTCCAGTATGTTCACGGCTTCGGTAATGCTGGGTATTATGATTTTGCCTACAATTATCAGTGTGGGTGAGTCTGCAATTCGTGCAGTGCCGGAGAGTTATTATGAAGGTGCTCTTGCTCTTGGGGCAACACATGAAAGAAGTGTGTTTCGTACAGTGCTGCCAGCTGCAAAATCAGGTGTAATGGCAGGTGTGATTTTAGGTATCGGAAGAGCAATTGGAGAGACTATGGCGGTTATTATGATTGCAGGAAATCAACCGCGTATGCCAAAAGGTCTGTTTAAAGGTGTTCGTACTTTAACATCAAATATTGTTATGGAAATGGGATATGCAGCTGATCTTCACAAGGAAGCATTGATTGCAACAGCAGTTGTACTTTTTGTCTTTATTTTATTAATTAACCTGTTGTTCTCATTAGTTAAGAGGAGGGGAATAAATGGATAAGATACGTCAGAAACTAAAAATGTATGCCCATCATCCAGCCTCTTTTCTTTTGGCTTTGTTGGTTTGGATTAGTGCAATCTTTACAGCAGTGACACTGATTTTTATTGTAGGATATATTTTGATAAAGGGTGTGCCGCATTTGACACCACAGTTATTTGAACTGGAGTATAATTCGGAGAATGTTTCTATGTTTCCGGCAATTATCAATACGATTTTCATGATTATGTTGTCTCTTTTGGTTGCAGGTCCTTTGGGAATTTTTGCAGCAGTATATTTGGTAGAATATGCGAAAAAGGGAAATAAACTGGTGTCTGTTGTGCGCGTAACAGCAGAAACACTTACAGGAATTCCTTCCATTGTATATGGTCTGTTCGGAATGTTATTTTTTGTAACAACACTGCGTTGGGGATATTCTATGCTGGCAGGTGCGTTTACACTGGCAATTATGGTACTCCCTGTTATTATGAGAACAACAGAAGAAGCGCTTTTGGCAGTGCCGGATACTTACCGTGAGGCAAGTTTTGGACTAGGTGCAGGAAAACTTAGAACTATATTTGTGGTTATTTTACCTTCTGCAGTACCAGGTATTTTTTCCGGTGTAATTTTGTCTATCGGACGTATTGTGGGAGAAACTGCAGCTTTGATGTATACAGCGGGAACAGTAGCAGAGCTGCCGGATAGTGTAATGTCGTCTACGAGAACCTTGTCTGTACACATGTATTCTCTTGCAAGTGAAGGATTGTATGTAAATCAGGCTTATGCAACAGCAGTTGTATTACTTGTAATTGTATTGGCAATTAACTGGTTGTCCGGAAAAATTGCCCGCAAGATTAAGAAAGGATAAATAGAAAGAATGAGTAAGTTTTCGATTTCCGATTTGGATTTATATTATGATAAAGGAGCTTTTCATGCGTTAAAAAACATAAATCTGGAAATTCAGGCAAATGAGATTACTGCATTTATCGGACCTTCCGGTTGTGGAAAGTCTACCTTGCTGAAATCTTTAAATAGAATGAATGATTTGGTAGAAGGCTGTCAGATTACGGGAAATATATTGTTAGACGGAGAAGACGTTTATGGAGACATGAATGTTAATCTTTTAAGAAAACGTGTAGGAATGGTATTCCAGAAGCCAAATCCATTTCCTATGAGTATTTACGATAATATTGCTTATGGTCCAAGGACACATGGTATTCGTTCAAAAGTAAAGTTAGATGAAATTGTAGAGCAATCATTGAGAAGCGCAGCAATTTGGGACGAAGTAAAAGATCGTTTGAAATTAAGTGCACTTGGTATGTCAGGTGGACAGCAGCAGAGACTTTGTATTGCAAGAGCATTGGCAGTAGAACCGGAAGTATTGTTGATGGATGAGCCTACTTCTGCGCTTGATCCGATTTCCACTTCCAAAATAGAAGAATTAGCAGTAGAATTAAAGAAAAAATATACGATTGTTATGGTTACTCACAATATGCAGCAGGCAGCACGTATTTCTGATAAAACAGCTTTTTTCCTTTTAGGAGAAATGGTAGAATACGGAAATACAGAGGAAATGTTTTCTATGCCTAAGAATAAGAAGACAGAAGATTATATTACAGGAAGATTTGGTTAATTGCGTTATATTAAAAAATAAAATATGATTTGGAAAATGCGCATGAACTATCAGGTATAAGTTTTAATGATTTCTTCGGCAATGAATCGTTTGGCAATACAGCGATTCATTGCCTGTTTTTCTATGTAATGATGGGCTTCAGGTTCACTCATGGAGAGCTCGCTGATTAAAATCCATTTTGCTTTATTAACCAGACGGATTTCTGCCATTTTGTCTTCAATAGATAAAGACTTTTTTTCAAATTGTCTTAAACGTTCACGAGCGCTTTCCATCCAGGTAAGAGAATGGAGAATAATAGGCTTAGAAATTGGTTTTGGCAGTGTGAACACACCATATTCAGCCACTTTGTCATGAATAGAGGGCTGAATGTCACCTTTAACAAGAAGGAGTACCACACATTGCTTGGAAGTAGATATGTCAATTGCAAAACGGGTGCCAATATCATCAGGAAGAGGAGCATTGATGATAACAAAGTCAAAAGCTTTTTCTGCTAATATACGTCTGGCAGCACTGACACTTGAGACCGTCAGGACAGGATAATAGCGTATTTCAGACAACAGACTGGTGAATGCAGAGGTGAAGCTATCTGTTGCAGATACGATGAGTATACTGTAAACACGTTCTCTTAAACTCATTTAATCTCCTCCTTCTTTTGTTCATTTGATTTATCGGTTACAATAGATGTTTAATATAGCATCCGGTATATATTTTCTGATGAAATCACTGTTTGCGGCTGTGGTACAGGCAGATTTGAAATTTTCCGGAAGTTGTTTAAAGCTTGTAAGGATATCTTTATCTGCTTTGTACAGATTAATATCAGAGGGTGCAGGAAGTTCTGTTTTATTTTGAATTCCGTCCAGAATAGCATAAATAATCAGGGCAAATGCCAGATAGGTATTCGCAGAGGGATCAGGAGAACGAAGTTCTACACGTCGATATTTGCCAATTGCTGAAGGAACTCTGATAAGCTGTGAACGGTTTTCATTGGACCATGAAATATATTTCGGAGCCTTGTTTTTTCCAAAACGTTTATAAGAATTTTCTGTTGGATTTAAAAATATTGTCATATCCGAAATTTTATCTAAAATACCCGCTATCAGATAATTCATATTATCTGTACTGTCAGAAGATTTGACAGATATATTAATATGAAATCCATTTCCAGGCGCATGTTCTAATGGCTTTGGATTAAAATCAGCAAAAATCCCATTTTGCTGCGCAATTGTTTTGACAACGGTTTGAAATGTCATTGCATTGTCAGCTGCTGTTAAAGGATTAGAGTAGCGGAAGTCAATTTCATTTTGTCCTGGTCCTTCTTCATGATGGGAACTTTCTGGCTGAATACCCATTTGCTCCAATGTCAGACATATTTCACGACGTATATTTTCACCTCTGTCTTCCGGAGCAATATCCATATAAGAGGCATTGTCATAAGGAAGTTTTGTGGATTTGCCATTGTCATCTAATTGGAATAGATAAAACTCCTGTTCTGCACCAAAGAAAAATTGATAACCGGCATATTCAGCGGCCTGAATTGCTTTTTTTAAAATAGAACGTGTGTCACACTCAAATATTTTTCCGTCCGGATAGGTAATGCTACAGAACATTCTTACCACACATCCATGTTCTGGTCTCCAGGGTAAGGGCATCAGAGTGTCTGGTTCCGGATGAAGGAACAAATCAGAATGCGTTTCGTCTCCAAAACCTGCGATTGCAGATGCATCAATGGCAATACCATATTCAAAAGCCCGAGGAAGTTCCTGAGGCATAATGGATATATTCTTCTGTTTGCCAAATACATCGCAAAAGGCAAGACGAATGAATTTAACATCTTCTTCCTGCACATATTGGATGATCTCTTCTTTTGAATACTTCATAATACTACCTGCTTTCTTTAATTTGCCACATACATTTGTTTGTATGGATTTTTACTGTCTGGTGTAATAACTGTAAAAGGAACAGATAAAAGCTTATCTATAGAATATGTGAAATCTCTACAGTATTCAGACAGATATTCCATAATTTCATCTAAATCCTTTGAAGTTGCGTATCTTGCAGTAACTTGTTCTGGAAAGCAGATATCTTTGCAATTCCCGCGCAAAAACATTTTTCCACCGTGCATTCCGGTACATGGGAAGTTCCCTACTATAGGTTTTCCGACAGTGTTTATTCCAAGAACAATAATGATGCCACCAGCCTGATATTCGCCCAGAAAGCTTCCGGTATGTCCACCAATAATCATAACAGGAATTTTTTCTTTATAAGCTTTCATATGAATCCCGGCGCGATATCCTGCGTTACCTTTTACATAAATCTTGCCCCCACGCATAGCGTAACCGGCAGCATCTCCGATATTACCATGTATAAGAATTTTTCCTTCATTCATAGTATCGCCCACAGCGTCTTGAGCATTGGCATTTACTACAATATTGGCATTGTTTAAATAGGAACCCAGTGCGTTTCCTGGAATGCCATTGATTGTAATATTTTTATCAGACATACCTGCAGCAATAAACCTTTGCCCACAGCAACTTTCAATCATACAGTCTTTATCTGCATTGCACAGTGCTTCATTCACAGCTCTGTAATTTAAATTTGCAGCATTAATGATTTTCATATTATACCATACCTTCCTAAAAAAAGTTTATATTTTTGAAATTATTCTCCGGCATGAAAAATACCAAGTATTTCAAGTTCTTTTTCCGTTAACCCGATGCCACGCAACATGAGACGATTTCCTCGTAATGCTTCAATTGAATTAATACCCATGCCACCCATAAGCTCTTTGATTTCATGGTTCCATGCGGTTATTAGATTAACTAAGCGTTGCTTTCCGATTTCTGGATCAAGTCTCTTTACAAGTTCTGGTCTTTGAGTTGCGATTCCCCAGTTGCATTTGCCGCTTTGACAGGTACGGCAGAGGTGACAGCCGAGAGCTAGCAGGGCAGCAGTAGCTATGTAACAGGCATCTGCGCCCAGTGCTATAGCTTTTACTACATCAGCAGCGCTGCGAATACTTCCGCCCACTATCAGTGATACATTGTTACGAATGCCTTCGTCACGAAGCCGCTGGTCAACAGAGGCAAGCGCAAGTTCAATGGGGATGCCCACATTATCTCTGATTCTGGTAGGTGCAGCTCCTGTACCGCCACGAAAGCCATCGATGGCAATAATATCAGCTCCGCTGCGGGCAATTCCGCTTGCAATAGCTGCAATATTATGAACAGCGGCAACCTTAACAATGACTGGTTTTTGGTATTGTGTAGCTTCTTTTACTGAAAAAACAAGTTGACGCAAATCCTCGATAGAGTAGATATCATGATGGGGGGCGGGAGAGATTGCATCAGAGCCTTCAGGAATCATGCGGGTACGCGATACATCACCGATTATTTTTGTACCGGGAAGATGTCCGCCAATGCCTGGTTTTGCACCTTGTCCCATTTTAATTTCTATTGCAGAGCCTGCTTTTAAATAATCTTCGTAAACGCCGAAACGTCCGGAAGCTACCTGCACAATAGTATTTTTTCCATAGCAGTAGAAGTCTTCATGCAATCCACCTTCTCCGGTATTATACAAAATTCCGAGTTCTGTTGCTGCCAGAGCAAGGGATTTATGAGCGTTATAGCTGATAGAGCCGTAGCTCATGGCAGAGAACATAACAGGCATGGAGAGTTCCAACTGGGGAGGAAGTTTGCAGTCTAATTTTCCATCTGCTGTACGATTTATTTTGGAGGGCTTCTTTCCAAGGTACACACGAGTCTCCATGGGTTCGCGCAAAGGATCAATAGAGGGGTTTGTTACTTGTGAAGCATTAATAAGGATTTTATCCCAGTATACAGGCAGTGATTTTGGATTTCCCATGGAAGATAAAAGGACACCGCCACTGTTTGCCTGCTTATAAATTTCATTTACTGTGTTTTGGGACCAGTTGGTATTTTTCCGTAGGGTACATTCGTTTTTTATAATTTTTAATGCTCTGGTAGGACAGAATGAAACACATCTCTGACAGTTGACACATTTTGTTTCATCATGTTTCATAATTTTATGTTCTTTGTCGTAAAAGTGAACTTCATTGGCACATTGTTGTTCGCATATTCGACAGGTAATACATCTGTTTTCATTTCTTATTATTTCAAACTCAGGATAGATAAATTCTATGCTCATAAAAATACACCTTCCTTTACTTTTATGATAACCGGTTCACCGCCGGCAGGAGACCAAATGTTTTCTGCATTCGGTTCCATGGTTCGGATTGCAGCTTCTTCACTGGCGATAAATACTTTGTCTTTTTTTTCACCGACAACCATAGAACGTAATTTAAGTCGGTCATTTAATGCCATTAGTCCCCCATTAAAACCTAAAACAATAGAAAAAGGACCGGTTATAAGCAGACTTGGGAATATAGTTCGGAGATAAGTGTGTTTTTGCTGGTCATTCAAATCTGTTTTTGCTTCAATAGTACTCCAGAAAGGAGCAGCAATGACGCTTGCAGCTTCTCCAAGGGTGAGTCCCTGTATACGGAGCAGATAATCCATGATGTAAGTAATAACTTCTGTATCGGTTTGGAGTGTACATTTGTAGCCGAACATTTCCATAAATCGGCGATTCGCATCATAAGATGAAATTTCACCATTATGTACAATAGAATAATCAAGTAGTGTAAATGGATGTGCACCGCCCCACCAGCCAGGAGTGTTTGTTGGATAACGTCCGTGAGCAGTCCAGGAATATCCCTCATATTCATCCAGTTTATAAAAAATCCCTACATCTTCAGGAAACCCCACAGCTTTGAAGGTTCCCATATTTTTTCCGCTGGAGAAAACATAGGCGCCGGGCATTTCTGCATTTATTTTCATAACTGTTCGGGCAACAAATTCATTTTCGTCTAGTTGCAGAGAGGTTAAAACAGATTGGAGGGGGGCAACAAAATATCGCCATATAATGGGTTCATTTGTAATTACCGGTATTTTACGGGTTGGAATGATTTCAGACTGGACAATTTCAAATTGATCTTTTAAAAAAGCTTCACATTTTTTCCTTGTGTCTCTGGTATCAAAAAACATATGTAATGCATAAAAATCTTTATATTGAGGGTAAATACCGTAACCGGCAAAACCTCCGCCTAATCCATTAGAGCGGTCATGCATAGGCTTCATGGAGTTTATAATCATTTCTCCGGACATTTTATTTCCTTCTTTGGAAATTACTGCTGAGATTGCACATCCGGAAGGAATTCTTACCTGACCTTCAAATTTCATATTATCTGCACCTTCCTTTCAAAATAAATAAAAAAGGCATTCATTTTAAGGACAGAAAAAATCTGTACGAAAAATGAACACCTTTGCTCATATTCCATATATATACAGCGTATGGTCAGTTTTGTCAAGAGTGATAATTGCAAAATGAGAAAAAATAAAAAAAGGGATTGACAAATAAATTTGCGAGGTGTATTATCCAACACGTAAAGGCAAGGGCGTCTTTGAGATATAAATCTCAGAGGCGTTTTTTATTTTAATACAAAAGGCAAGGATGTCTTTCAGATACAGAGAAAAGTATCGGGAAAGATATTCTTGCCTTTTTAAATTGAGAGGAGTGGCATTATGAAAAATATTTCAGACTTTTTTGGATGTATGGTTTTTGATGACAGAGTGATGAAAGCAAATTTATCAGCTGAGGTTTACAACTCCTTAAGAAAGACCATTGATAAGGGAGCAAAACTTGATATTAGCGTGGCAAATGCGGTTGCAGCAGCAATGAAGGACTGGGCAGTTGCAAATGGCGCCACGCATTATACTCATTGGTTTCAGCCGCTTACCGGCGTAACAGCGGAGAAACATGACAGTTTTATTTCCCCATCCCCAGATGGAGGCGTGATTATGGAATTTTCTGGAAAAGAATTGATTAAAGGGGAACCGGATGCATCTTCTTTTCCATCAGGAGGGTTGCGCGCAACTTTTGAAGCACGAGGATATACTGCGTGGGATCCTACTTCATATGCATTTATAAAAGGGAAAACATTATGTATTCCTACGGCATTCTGTTCTTATGGTGGAGAGGCTCTGGATAAGAAAACACCATTACTTCGTTCCATGGAAGCCTTAAACAGACAGGCACTTCGCATCCTTCATCTGTTTGGAAATGATGCGGTGAAATGTGTACGTACTTCTGTAGGACCGGAGCAGGAGTATTTCCTCATTACAAAGGAAATGTATGAACAGAGAAAAGACCTTCGATTTACAGGACGAACTCTTTTTGGAGCAAAACCACCGAAGGGACAGGAGATGGATGATCATTACTTTGGTGTGATTAAGCCTAGGGTTGCTGCATATATGGAAGAATTAAATGAAGAACTATGGAAATTGGGTATTCTGGCTAAAACAGAACATAATGAAGTGGCTCCGGCACAGCATGAATTAGCTCCTATTTATACCACAACTAATATTGCAACAGACCATAATCAGCTGACAATGGAAGTTATGCAGAAGGTCGCAGAAAAAAATGGACTTGTATGTTTACTTCATGAGAAACCGTTCGCAGGTGTAAACGGTAGTGGAAAACATAATAACTGGTCGATTGCGACAGACAAAGGTGTAAATTTATTGTCACCAGGAGATACTCCTTATGAAAATGCACAGTTTTTATTGTTCTTATGTGCAGTTATTAAAGCAGTGGATGATTATCAGGATTTGCTGCGGCTTTCAGTTGCAACTGCAGGAAATGATCACAGATTGGGGGCGAATGAGGCACCTCCGGCAGTTGTTTCTGTTTTTCTTGGAGATGAATTGAATGCAGTACTGGAAGCTATTGAGACAGGTGTCACGTATGAAGGAACGAAGAAGACTCAGATGAAGTTGGGAGTAGATGTGCTTCCCAAATTTAATCGAGACACTACAGACCGCAATCGTACTTCTCCATTTGCATTTACCGGAAATAAATTTGAGTTTCGCATGTTGGGATCATCTAACAGTATCGCATGTGCAAATATTATGCTCAATAGTGCAGTGGCAGAAAGCTTGAAAATTTATGCGGACAGGCTGGAAAAAGCAGAGAATTTTGAGGATACACTACATGAAATGATCAGAAAAACGATTAAAGATCATAAACATATTATTTTCAACGGCAATGGCTATGATGATACATGGATTAAAGAAGCAACAGAAAAACGAGGATTGCTTAATTATCGTACAACACCAGACTGTATGCCTCATCTTTTAGATGAAAAAAATGTACGGATGTTGACATCTCATAAAATATTTTCAGAGGCAGAATTAAAGTCCAGATGTGAAATTATGCTGGACAACTATTGCAAAACGGTATTAATTGAAGCAAATACTATGATTGACATGGCAAAAACAGAAATTGCTCCGGCAGTAAGTTCCTATGTCCTTGAACTGGCGAATACAGCAGTGGCAAAGCAAACAGTAGATGCATTGATTTCCTGCAGATATGAAAATGATTTATTAAAGAAGCTATCCAGACTGGAAGAGCAGATTGCAGTCAGAGCAGAAGAGCTGGAAGATGCTGTATTGAAATTACAGAGCGCCGGAGATATTGAAGAAGAAGCTTATATGATAAGAGATATAATTTTAAGTAAAATGTGTGAACTCCGAGTTGCCTGTGACGAGGCGGAAACAATGACAGCAAAGAAATACTGGCCGTTTCCAACTTACAGTGACTTGTTGTTTGGCGTAAAATAAATCAGTATTTAGTAAATTACGGAGGTATATTCAGATGTGTTCTATTATGGGTTATTGCAGCCGCAGCATTTCTTTTTATGATTTTATGAAAGGGTTTGAAAAGACAAAATCAAGAGGTCCGGATGACAGCCGTGTAGTGAAGACAGAAAAAGGTATTCTCGGATTTCACAGACTTTCAATCATGGGGTTGACCCCGTCTGGTATGCAGCCGTTTCAGTATGGAAAAAATTATGTAGTCTGTAATGGAGAGATTTATGGATTTGAGAAATTAAAGAAAGAATTGTCAGATAAATATACATTTGAAAGTGACTCAGATTGTGAAATACTTTTACCGCTGTATCAGGAATATGGTACAGATATGTTTTCTATGCTGGATGCAGAGTTTGCCTGTATCATTTATGATGGTAAAACAGAAAAATTCATTGCTGCAAGAGATCCTATTGGAATTAGACCATTATATTATGGTTATGACAAAGAAGGAGCTGTTGTTTTTGCCAGTGAACCCAAAAATCTGATAGGAATTGCAAAGAAGATTATGCCTTTTCCACCAGGACACTATTATAAAGATGGCCAATTCATCTGTTATCATGATATTACAAAGGTAGACGAAGTTTGCAACGACAGTATGGAAAAAATTTGTGGAAAAATTCACGATAAGCTTATAACTGCTGTGGAAAAACGTCTTGTATCAGACGCTAAAGTAGGATTTCTGCTTTCGGGTGGACTGGACTCTTCTCTAGTATGTGCAATTGCGGCGAAAAAAACCAAAGAACCAATTAAAACTTTTGCCATTGGTATGAGTGAAGATGCCATTGATTTAAAATATGCAAGGCAAGTGTCAGATTACATCGGTAGTGATCATACAGAAGTGTATATGACACCGCAGGAAGTACTTGCCTCACTGGAAACAGTTATTTATTTATTGGGAACATACGACATCACAACAATTCGTGCCTCTATGGGAATGTATTTGGTGTGTAAAGCAATCCATGAACACACGGATATCCGAGTCCTTTTAACAGGGGAGATTTCTGATGAATTATTTGGATATAAGTACACAGATTTTGCACCAAATGCAGAAGCTTTTCAACGAGAATCTCAGAAACGAATACGTGAAATTCATATGTATGATGTTCTTCGTGCGGACCGCTGTATATCTGTAAATTCATTGGAAGCAAGAGTTCCTTTTGGAGATCTCGATTTTGTAAAATATGTAATGGCAATAAATCCAGAGATGAAGATTAACATCTATGGAAAAGGAAAATATCTGTTGCGTCATGCATTTGAAAAAGATAATTATCTGCCGGAGGAAATTCTTTGGAGAGAAAAAGCTGCATTTTCAGATGCAGTAGGACATTCTTTAGTTGATTATTTGAAGCAATATGCAGAAGATAAGTATACAGATGAAGAGTTTGAAAGCAGATGTGAAAATTATGTACATGCCATACCATTTACCAAAGAATCTTTATTGTACAGAGAAATTTTTGAAAAGTACTATAAGGGACAATCTGAGATGGTCGTAGATTTCTGGATGCCGAATGCGGAATGGGAAGGATGTAATGTAAAAGATCCTTCCGCAAGAGTCCTTGCCAATTATGGTGACAGTGGGAAATAAAAGAAAATCTCGAAATACCTATTGATATAGTAGGTGAAAGGAAATATAATGCAAAAACAAACCTATTAAATTAGTAGGTAAAAAGAGGATGCTATGTCAACATACAGATTTGAAACACTTCAGCTTCATGTGGGGCAGGAAACTCCTGACCCTGTTACAGATGCACGTGCAGTGCCTATTTATGCAACTACTTCTTATATTTATGGTCGTTTAACGAACTCCACACAGGATGTATTGGAAAAACGTGTTGCTGCTTTGGAAGGAGGTATGCTGCTCTGGCACTTTCTTCAGGAGCAGCTGCAATTGCTTATACCTTGCAGGCCCTGGGACAAAATGGCGGACATATTGTTGCACAGAAAACAATTTACGGAGGCAGTTATAATCTGCACATACGCTTCCGGGATTTTGAATTAAGGCTTCCTTTGTTAATATACATGATCTTAATGAAGTAGAAGCAGCTATTAAAGAAAATACAAGGGCAATTTATATAGAAACTCTTGGTAATCCTAACAGTGATATTCCGGATATTGATGCCTTGGCTGGGATTGCTCATAAACATGGCTTACCTCTTGGAGGAATTATTGTAGACGCAGGAAAATTTGATTGGGCTGTTTCCGGAAAGTATCCGGCAATTGCTGCCCCGAATCCAAGTTATCATGGTGTTTCTTTTGTAAATGCTGCGGGACCGGCAGCGTTTGTTACATATATTAGGGCAATTCTCCTTCGTGATACAGGAGCAAGCATTTTTACTATTACAGGGAATTGAAACATTGTCACTGCGCTTGGAACGCCATGCAGAAAATACTAAGAAAGTGGTAGAATTTTTAAAAAATCATTCGCAAGTTGAAAAAGTAAATCATCCGTCCCTTCCTTCGCATCTGGATTATTTTCTTTATCAGAAATATTTTCCAAATGGAGGCGCATCTATTTTTACATTCGATATCAAAGGAGGGAAGGAAGAAGCATATAGGTTTATTGATCACTTGCAAATTTTTTCATTGCTTGCAAATGTAGCGGATGTGAAAAGTCTTGTAATTCATCCGGCAACTACAACACATAGCCAGCTTTCACCGGAAGAATTGGAAGAGCAGGAAATTAAATCTAATACAATCCGACTTTCTATCGGAACAGAAAATATAATAGATATAATTGAAAGAATTATGCCTGTACTTTCTAAAAATCATTATGTGGAAGGTGTACAGGGAAAAGGCGGGGGATATTGTCTTGCAAAAGAGCCAAAGGATTATCGGATTGGAGATATTTTAAGATTGACTGAAGGACAGTTGGTTCCTGTAGCATGTTTGGAATGTAATGCGGAAACTTGTAAGCGCGCAAATATATGTAAAACATTTCCAATGTGGAAAGAATTTCATCATATGGTAAACAATTATTTTGACAATATTACCCTTTCAGATTTAATGAAATATGGTGACAAAACTAAAGATTTTCAATAAAATAGATTGACAAGAGAAATCATAAGAGGTAAAATAGCGTGCGTAAAGGCAAAGGCGTCTTTAAGTTAAAAGAAACTTAAAGGCACTTTTGCCTTTTTGTTTGATGGGAAATTGTATTTTATGAAACAGAAAATAAAGGAAGGAAGTGAGCGACAGTGACGAAATATATTTTTGTAACAGGAGGGGTAGTATCAGGACTGGGAAAGGGAATTACAGCAGCTTCACTTGGAAGACTTTTAAAGGCAAGAGGTTTGAAAGTAGCTGCACAGAAGCTGGATCCCTATATTAATGTAGATCCTGGAACAATGAGTCCATATCAACATGGTGAAGTATATGTGACCGAAGATGGAGCAGAAACAGATTTGGATCTGGGACATTATGAGAGATTTATTGACGAAAATCTAAATCAATATTCTAACCTTACAACAGGAAAAGTTTACTGGAATGTATTAAATAAGGAACGAAAAGGGGAATATCTTGGTTCTACAGTTCAGGTTATTCCTCATGTTACGAATGAAATTAAAGAATTTGTGTATCGCGTAGGGGAAAAAACGGATGCAGATGTAGTAATTACGGAGATTGGTGGAACAATCGGAGATATTGAATCTCAGCCATTTCTGGAAGCAGTGCGACAGATTTCTTTAGAAATAGGAAAGGAAAACAGTCTTTTTATTCATGTGACGTTAGTTCCTTATTTGAGCGGTTCTGAAGAACACAAGTCTAAACCAACACAACATTCAGTCAAGGAATTAAGAGGTATGGGAATCAATCCAGATATTATTGTGTTGCGTTCCGATAAACCGTTGGAGGCATCTATTTTCGAGAAAATTTCACTTTTCTGCAATGTAAAGTCAGATTGTGTTGTTGAAAACAGAACCTTGTCTAACCTTTATGAAGCGCCACTGATGTTGGAAAAATCCAGATTTTCAGACGTAGTATGCAGGGAACTTAATATTGATGCACCGAAACCGGTACTGGCAGAGTGGGAACAGATGGTAAGACGTATTCGAAACCGTACAGGGGCAGTCCATATTGGACTTGTTGGAAAATATGTAAAACTTCATGATGCATATTTATCTGTGGCAGAGGCAATGAATCATGCCGGGTATGAAATGAATACGTTTGTGAAAGTCCATTGGATCGACTCGGAGGATATTACTAAAGACAGTGTAAATAATATATTGAAAGATTTGTCTGGGATTATTATTCCGGGAGGATTTGGAAATCGTGGGATAGAGGGTATGATTTTGGCGGCAAAATATGCCCGCGAAAAACAAATTCCGTATTTGGGCATTTGCCTTGGAATGCAGATTGCAGTTATTGAATTTGCAAGAAATATGTTGGGGCTTAAAGATGCTAATTCGGGAGAATTTGACGAACAATGCAAACATAAAGTAATTGACTTTATGCCAGGACAAAGTGAAGAAGTAGAAAAAGGAGGGACTCTTCGTTTGGGGAGTTATCCATGTAGTATTAAGTTAGGCACAAAATTGGAATCATACTATGGAAAACAAACCATACATGAACGTCATCGCCATCGTTATGAATTTAATAATAAATATCGCGAAAAGCTGACAGATGCAGGACTTGTAATCAGTGGGACTTCTCCAGATAACAGTCTGGTGGAAGCTATAGAACTGCAGGAGCATCCGTTTTTTACTGGCGTACAGTTTCATCCAGAATTCAAGAGCCGCCCAAATCAGGCTCATCCACTATTTAGAGGCTTTATTTCGGCTGCATTAAAGGAGCAAAATTATGGGAATTCATGAGGAATGTGGCGTATTCGGAATAATAAATACAAGAAAAAAGAATGTGGCAGAAATCGTTTATTATGGATTGTATGCGCTGCAACATAGAGGACAGGAAAGCTGTGGAATTGTTGTAAATGATGAGGGGGTATTTACTTCTCATAAGGATCTTGGACTTGTAAGTGAAGTATTTACTAAAGATTCGTTGTCTCATTTACCAGAAGGAACCATGGCTGTGGGTCATGTACGATATGGAACCACAGGAGGAACAACGCGAAATAACTGTCAGCCCATTGAAGTGAACCATCAGAAAGGCAAAATGGCAGTGGCGCATAATGGAAATCTAAGTAATGCATTGGAATTGCGTGATAAGTTAGAATTGTCAGGCGCAATTTTTCATACGACAAGTGACACGGAAACGATAGCTTATGTTATTACCAGAGAAAGGCTGATGACGCCAAGTATTGAAGATGCAGTGAGCAATACTATGAATTTACTGGAAGGGGCGTATTCTTTGGTCTTGGTATCGTCTGCAAAGATGATTGCTGCAAGAGACCCTTACGGGTTCAGACCGCTTTGTTATGGACAGATGTCAGATGGCTCTTATGTTGTTGCATCAGAAAGTTGTGCATTATCAGCCGTAGGTGCAGAATTTATCAGAGATTTACTGCCGGGAGAAATACTAGTCTTTGATCAGAAAGGGATGGTGTCAAGAAAAGAACACTGTGGAGAACAGAAGAAAAAAACATGTATCTTTGAGTATATTTATTTTGCCAGACCGGATTCGGTTATCGATAATGTATCTGTTCACGCTTCACGAATTCGCGCAGGTCAGTTGCTGGCAGAGAACTATCCGGCAAAAGCAGATGTTGTAATTGGAGTTCCGGACAGCGGTCTGGATGCTGCTCTTGGCTATGCAAATAAATCAGGTATTCCTTATGGGATTGGATTGATCAAAAACAAATACATTGGCAGAACATTCATTTCACCGAGCCAAAATGAGCGATTGGATAAAGTTCGAATAAAACTATCTCCTGTAAAGAATGTAATAGATGGAAAAAGGGTGGTTCTTATTGATGACTCTATTGTAAGAGGAACCACAAGCAGACAGATTGTAAAATTACTACGTGATGCAGGGGCAAGAGAAATACATATGAGAATCTCCGCACCTCCATTTTTGCATCCTTGTTATTATGGGACAGATATTGATTCTGAGGAAAACCTGATTGCCTGTCATCACAGTACAGAAGAAATTGCTGGAATGCTTGGAGTAAATTCTTTAGGATATCTGGAAATCTCTCAATTGGGAAAATTGATTGAAAGTGAGGATTATTGTGCAGCATGTTTTAATGGAAGATATCCCACACGAATTCCAATAGATCTTCGCAAAGACCGATTTGAAAGAAAATTATCGGAGAGAAAAAAATAATGGAGGAATAGAGTATGGTAAAACCTAATATGTATTACAATGAATTGAAAGACTCATACCTTTTTTATAATATAGCCCAGAAAACCAGAACGTATGTAGAGAACCATCCGGGAGTAAAACTTTTAAGAATGGGAATTGGAGATGTTTCATTACCATTGTGTGATGCAGTGATTAAAGCATTGCATGAGGCTGTGGATGATCAAGCTTCAAAAAGTAGTTTTCATGGATATATGCCAGAATGTGGTGCTCCATTTTTAAGAGAAGCGATTGTAAAATATTATGCAAAAAGAGGTATTTCTTTATCAGCGGAGGAAATTTTTGTATCAAGCGGAGCAAGTGATGAATTGGGAGATATTTTGGATTTATTTGATCGCTCTAATCAGGTATTGGTAATTGAGCCAGCTTATCCGGCGTATGTAGACGCAAATGTGATGGCAGGAAGAAAGATTATGTATTTGGTTTCAGGAGAGGAAAATGAATTTTTGCCTGAACCAAATGAGAAAACAGAAGCAGATATTATTTATATTTGTTCACCAAATAATCCTACTGGAGCTGTTTTTTCACGTAGTCAACTTCAGGCATGGGTCAATTATGCAAATAAGAGAGGTTCCATTATTCTTTTCGATGCGGCATATGAGGCCTTTATTGAGGATGAAATACTTCCACATAGTATTTTTGAACTGGATGGAGCAGAAACATGTGCCATAGAAATTTGCTCTTTTTCAAAAACTGCCGGCTTCACGGGAACCAGACTTGGTTATACCATTATACCAAAAGCATTGAAGCGTAATGGGATGAATATGAATGAGATGTGGGTGCGAAATCGTACAACAAAAACAAATGGTGTATCTTATATTATTCAGAAAGGTGGAGCAGCAGTTTTTTCAGAAGAAGGTCAGAAACAAATTCATGAAAATATACAGATTTATAAGAAAAATGCAAAAGTATTGATGCAGGCCTTGGATCAGCTTGGAATTTGGTACTGTGGAGGGAAAAATGCCCCTTATATTTGGATGAAATGTCCGAGAGGAATGAAAAGCTGGGAGTTTTTTGACTATCTGTTACAGGAAATTCAAGTAGTAGGAACACCAGGAGAGGGGTTTGGAGCTTGTGGAGAAGGATATTTTAGATTCTCAACGTTCAGTTCTCCGGAAGATACAAAAGAAGCAGCAAAAAGAATTGTTAAATTACTTTCATAATGTTTGATATAGGATTTTTATGGTAACAGTTAAGATTTCAAGATAAAAATGTAAAGAATGTAAAGTTAACAGACGCAGGAGAGGCGTCTGTTATTTTTATATAAATTTTACTTTGATTTAACAATCTGACGGTAGTCGATTTTACATGATTTTCGTATAATGATATCACAGCAATAAAAAATAATGTTGTAAAAAATTAGAAAAAGATAAATAATTTATATCACAGGGAGGTTTGGCTGATGCGTACAAAATTCGACCGGCAGCTTGAGGAGCTGAATGTAGAGCTGATTAAAATGGGAGCTTTATGTGAAAGAGCAATCAGAAGAGCAGTGGATCAGCTTGAGGATACTCAGGATGCAGAAAAGGAACTTGTAGATGGAATTGAGGAGGAAATCAATCAGAAAGAAAGAGAGATTGAAACTCTTTGTATGAAACTTCTCCTTCAACAGCAGCCCGTAGCCGGTGACTTGAGACAAATATCTTCTGCATTAAAAATGATTTCTGATATGGAAAGAATTGGGGATCAGGCGCAGGATATTGCGGATATGTCCCGCTTTGTTCAGGTGAAGGAACTGGCTCATAAAATTCATATTGGAGAAATGGCTGAAGCAGCAATTAAAATGGTGACAGAAAGCATTGACTCTTTTGTAAAGAAGGATTTGGAAGCTGCGGCAAAGGTTGTAGAATATGATGATGTAGTAGACAATCTGTTCTTAAAAGTAAAACAGGAGCTTCCAAATATGATGAAAAAGGATGCTCAGCAGGCAGAATATTACATTGATTTAATTATGATTGCCAAGTATTTGGAAAGAATTGGAGATCACGCAGAAAACATTGCCCAGTGGGTAGAGTACTCAATAACAGGAAAGCATGAAGCAGACAGAGGATAATAGGATGATTTATTTAGTAGAAGATGATGAAAGTATCAGAGAGTTATTGGTGTATACCTTAAATGGTCAAGGGCTTGTGGCAGAGGGATTTGCGTATCCCTCTGATTTTTGGCATGCGATGGAAAAGAAAATTCCGGATTTAGTGCTTTTGGACATTATGCTGCCGGAGGAAGATGGACTGGAAATTTTACAGAAACTTCGTAAAAAGAAAGAAACGAAAAATATTCCCATTGCCATGCTGACGGCAAAGGGCAGTGAATATGATGTTGTAAAAGGTCTTGATGGCGGAGCAGATGATTATATTCCCAAACCATTCCGTATGATGGAGTTGGTTTCCAGAGTGAAAGCACTGCTTCGCAGGGGTGGTCAGGAACAGCCTCAGGATGATGAAGAATACGTTTTGGGAGAATTATATGTTTCAAAGAAGCGTCATCTGGTAAAGGTAAAAGGAGAAGAAGTTACTCTTACCATGAAGGAGTTTGAGCTTTTATTGCTGTTCTTATCAAATCCAGGGATTGTGTTTTCCAGGGCACAGCTTTTGGATAAAATATGGGGATATCAGTTTGATGGAGAAAGCAGAACAGTAGATGTTCATATTAGAACACTTCGTCAGAAACTGAAAGAGGCCGGACGATATATTGAGACTGTTCGAGGTATAGGATATAAGGTAGGAGGGGAAGAATGACAAAAAGAATTTTCAAGTCTATGCTTTTAGTTTCCATGATTGTCCTTTTTGCAGGCTCCGGATTGATTATGGGGATTTTATATCATTATTTTGGAAAGCAGCTGGCAAAAGAACTAAAAACAGAAGCAGCCTATTTGGCTATTGCAGTGGAAAAAGAGGGAATGGAAGCTTTTGATAGACTGCCTCCCCAGACAGAACGTGTCACATATATTGATGAAGATGGAACCGTTCTTTTTGACAGTGTAGCAGATGAAGATGATATGGATAATCATGAAAATCGCTCAGAAATTCAAAAAGCATTAAAAACGGGATCTGGTACGGCAGTAAGAAAATCAGATACGTTATCAGAAAAAACGCTATATTATGCAATGAAAATGGCAGATGGAAAAGTATTGAGAGTATCCAGTGTTCAGTATAATATTCCGGGGCTTTTAGGAGGAATGGTACAGCCTATTTTGATTATCTTGATTTTTATGGTAGGTTTGTCAGCGTTATTAGCTTTTCGTCTTTCAAAGAAAATTACAGAGCCTATCAATGCCCTTGATTTGGAACATCCGGAGGATAATCAGGTATATGATGAGTTGACACCACTCTTAAGTAAAATTAGCAGACAGCAAAAGTCTCTTCATCGTGAGATTGAAGATGCCAGAAAGCAACAGGAAGAATTTTCTTTAATTACAGAAAATATGGAAGAAGGATTTTTAGTTATTGATAAGCATACAGAAGTATTATCTTATAACTCCAGTGCACTGAAGCTTTTAGGTGATTCTAAATGGCAGGGAAGACAGAGTATTTTAACACTAAATAGAAGTGAAGAATTTCAGGGTATTGTAGAACAGGTGCTGGAAGGCCATCATACAGTTAGAATGATGGAATTCCCAGAAAGAAGCTGCCAGATTGCAGCTAATCCTGTATGGCAGGGCAAGGAAGTAACAGGAGCAGTTATTATTATTCTTGATGTAACAGAACGTATGCGAGGAGAGCAATTACGCAGGGAGTTTACTGCAAATGTTTCTCATGAATTGAAAACACCCCTTACGTCTATTTCAGGCTTTGCAGAAATTATTAAGGATGGATTTGTAAAACCTGAGGATACAAAAGTGTTTGCCAGTCGTATTTTTAAAGAAGCACAGAGATTAATTACACTGGTAAATGATGTAATTAAGATTTCTCAGTTGGATGAAGGAGAAATTGTTTATCAAAAAGAACAGGTGGATTTGTACCAGCTTTCTAAAGAGGTTCTTCACCGTATAGAACATAGTGCAAAGGAAAAGGATGTTAAACTTTATCTGGAAGGATCTCATGTTCAAGTGTCTACAGTAAGAATGATTTTAGATGAAGTTCTCTTCAATCTCTGTGAAAATGGGTTAAAATATAATAAACAGGGTGGAAGTTTGACGGTCACATTGAAAGAAGAAAATAATAAAGTAGAAATTTCAGTGGAAGACACAGGAATTGGAATACCTGAGGGAGAACAGTCTCGAGTATTTGAAAGATTTTATCGTGTGGATAAGAGCCATTCAAAGGCAATCGGCGGTACAGGACTGGGGCTTTCTATTGTAAAACATGGCTGCATGTATTTGGGAGCTAAGGTTGATGTAGAAAGTACACCGGGAGTGGGAAGTAAATTTACGATTACGATGTAAGAAGCTGTTGTAGAAAGCATCTGGATAATATTTATACATTTATTGATTAAAGTGTATAGATATGCCAGATGCTTTATGCGATAGCTTTTATTGTTAATTATTATATTGTACAAAGAAATTATACGTCAGGTTGAAATGTAAATAATAATTGTGGTAGTATATATATGAGCAATAGATTAGATAAAAAAGTAGTAAGAAATTTGAAATCTGAGATGTTTAGTGTAAGGAAGGGGATATGATGAAAAAGGTATCTTTATTTTTCTTAACAGGAACCGTCGCATTGCTTTTATGTAGCTGCAACAAGGCAAAAAATGAGCATTTTGAACTGGAAAATACACCTTGGGGAATGACTATGGAAGAAACTATGGAAGCATATCAGGTAGAGCGAGATGATTTAGACGACATACAGGAGGGTACTTACGGCTCTGCATTTATGCTTCGAGACGGACGGGAAATATTTGGAGCAAAGACGGACCACATCAGTTTTAACTTTATGGATATGACAGTCAGCGGTAAAACACAGAAATTGCACCGAATTGATGTGATGTATCCAGATGATACAGATATGAATGAAGTTCGGAAAAATATGGAACAGTCTTTTGGGAAAACAACGGATAATGTGACTGATTTTGATATGATTGGCACGTTATTAGACAGTGATATGCGAAGATATGATTATGAAGCAGATGAGCATTTAGCCTTGTGGGCAGATAAAAAGGTCAGTGATGTCATTCCAAAGGGACAGGAAGAAGAATATGAGAAATTATGGGAAATTCCCATGACACGTCTTTCTGAGGATAAGTGGGAGGAATTTTCCGAAAACGCTTCTCTGGTATATGGGTATTGCTCTGATAATGCTGATGATGCACCGATAGGTGATAAAAGAATTCGCATAGATGCCACAAATTGGGTGATTTATAATACCATTAAAGAAGAATTGGAATAAGAAATAAAAAGAAAGAGACCATTTTCACGGAAATAAATTCGTCAAAATGGTCTCTGTTTTAATTCCCCTGCATTCTTTTAATAACCTTTAAGCGGGTAAATTCTTCTCGCTCTTTTTCTTCCAATGCGTTTGAGATGCTCTTTGTAAGCGCCTCGTATTTGGGGATTGTGATGTTTTTCAGTGCATTGGCACGTTTCTGTGTTTTCTTGATATTAACAGCCAGTCGGTAAGCAGAATTTTCCACCATAGACAAGCGGATAGTTAAATCCTTTACCTTTTCAAAAGCAGCGTGAGCTTCATCAAGAGATGCTTTTGTTCCATAGTAGGAATAGGTAGGCTCATCAGAAGACGGTTCAGAACGCACCAGAGGAATTTCCGTACCCATAACGCTTCGTGTTTTTATGGAAATGGAGTTTTCCACAGGTACGGTTCTGGAGATTTCCTGCACATAACTGATGCCGATTTCCATATTTGCCTTTTGCAGAGCAGCATAAGCAGTACGGAAGGTAACATCAATCTGTGACTGAATATCCTTTGCCTGCTCAATCAAATCCATCAGTTCACGGATTAAGATATTTCGTTTCTTATCCATCAAATCAAAACCTTGCTTTGAAAGAGCAAGAGAGTTTTTCGCAAGTATCAGGTTTCCCTTGGTGGGAAATGTATTCGGATCCACAAAATCCCCCCTTTTACTTTTCTACGTTTTCAGGATAATATTTATCCAGAATTTTGGTGTCAATACGGTCAAGTTCTTCTCTCGGTATCATAGAAAGAAGCTCCCAACCTTTATCTAAAGTTTCCTGAATAGTTCTGTTTTCATCTGCTCTTTGTCCCACGAAGTTTTCTTCAAAGGCAGTACCAAACTCCAGATATTTTTTATCCAGAGGTGAAAGCTCGTCTTCGCCGATAACGGATGCAAGAGCTCTGGCATCCCCTACCTTTGCATAGCAGGAGAAAAGCTGATTTGCAACGTCTTGATGGTCTTCCCTTGTAAAGCCTTCACCGATACCGTCCTTCATAAGACGTGACAGAGAAGGCAGTACATTGATTGGCGGATAAATTGCTTGTCCGTGAAGCTGACGGTCAAGTACAATCTGACCTTCGGTAATATATCCTGTTAAGTCAGGAATTGGATGGGTAATATCATCATTTGGCATAGTAAGAATGGGTATCTGTGTTACAGAACCTGTGCCGCCTCTTACAATACCGGCTCTTTCATAAAGGGTTGCCAGTTCACTGTACAAATATCCGGGATATCCTTTTCTGGAAGGAATTTCGCCCTTAGAGGAAGATACCTCACGCATGGCCTCACAGAAGGATGTGATATCTGTAAGGATAACAAGGATGTGCATACCTTTTTCAAAAGCCAGATATTCCGCAGCAGTAAGAGCAACCTTCGGTGTAATCAGACGTTCTACAACAGGGTCATTTGCCAAATTCAGGTACATAACAACATGGTCGGATACACCGCTTTCCTCAAAGGTACGGCGGAAAAATTCCGCTACGTCATATTTTACACCCATTGCAGCAAAAACAATGGCGAATTTTTCATCGCTGTTGCTTCCAAGAGATGCCTGCTGAACAATCTGCGCTGCAAGCTGGTCATGGGGAAGTCCGTTTCCTGAGAAAATCGGAAGCTTCTGTCCACGAATTAAAGTAGTCAGTCCGTCAATGGCAGAGATACCTGTCTGAATAAAGTTTCTGGGATATTCTCTTGTGACGGGATTTAACGGAAGTCCGTTAATATTCAGCTTCATTTCGGGAATGACAGGACCTAATCCGTCAATGGGTTTTCCGATACCGTTAAAGGTACGTCCCAGAATATCGGGAGAAAGCTCCACTTCCATAGGATGTCCACTGAGGCGTGTGTGGGTATTGGAAAGAGACATATTTTCGGTACCTTCAAATACCTGAATAACTGCTTTTTCTTCGTATATTTCTACAATACGTCCCAGCTTTTTGCTTCCGTCATCCACACGAAATTCTACGATTTCATCAAAGGAGGCGTTTTTTACTCCTTCTAAAACTACCAGAGGGCCGTTGATTTCGCTTAAGCCCAAATATTCGATTGCCATAAATCAGTCCCTCCTTATCCATTCTTTTCCATTACTGTGTTATAGAAATCTTTAACAGCTTTTTTATAATCATCCATCATTTCCAGATGGTCGTTTGGCACATCATATTTAATTGCAATGATTTTTTCAAAGATATTTTCCTTCTTCAATACGGACATTGGCATGCCCATTGCAATGAGAGCACGGCACTTCTTATATAAATACAGAATAACTTCCATCATTTTAAACTGTTTTTCCAGAGAAACACAGGTATCGTCAGGATGGAAAGCATTCTGCTGTAAAAAGCCCAGACGGATAACTCTTGCAATTTCCAAAGTCAGCTTCTGGTCGTCGGGAAGTACGTCACTTCCGATAAGCTTTACGATTTCCATCAGACTGCTTTCAGAGTTTAAAATTGCCATAATGCGGTTTCTGTACTCCACAAACTTCGGGGAAACATTTTCACTGTACCAGTAAGATAAATCTCCCAGATATTCACTGTAACTGGTAAGCCAGTGAATGGCAGGGAAATGCCTTGCATAAGCCAGAGACTTATCCAGTCCCCAGAAGCAGCGGACAAAACGTTTGGTATTTTGTGTTACAGGCTCGGAAAAGTCACCGCCCTGTGGGGAAACAGCGCCGATAATGGATACAGAACCTTCCGTACCGTTTAAATTCTGCATCATACCGGCTCTTTCATAAAAGGCAGAAAGGCGGGATGCAAGATAAGCAGGGAAGCCTTCTTCCGCAGGCATTTCCTCCAGACGTCCGGATAATTCACGCAAAGCCTCTGCCCATCGGGAAGTAGAGTCCGCCATAATTGCCACGTCATAGCCCATATCACGGTAGTATTCCGCAAGGGTAATACCGGTATAAATAGATGCCTCACGGGCAGCAACAGGCATATTTGAAGTATTTGCAATTAAGGAAGTACGTGCCATTAAGGCGTTTCCTGTTTTCGGGTCATGAAGTTTGGAGAAATCCTCCAATACTTGTGTCATTTCATTTCCACGCTCACCGCAGCCGATGTAAATAATAATATCGGCATCAGACCATTTGGCAATCTGGTGCTGCGTCATGGTTTTACCTGTACCAAATCCGCCGGGAACAGCAGCAGTACCGCCTTTTGCAATCGGGAACAGAGTGTCCAAAATACGCTGTCCTGTTACAAGTGGTTTAGAAGCAGGGTAACGTTTACTTGTAGGTCTTGGAATTCGTATCGGCCATTTCTGCGCTAGTTTTAATTCATATTCAGAGCCGTCTTCTAAAGTCAGGACGGCAATAGTTTGAGTAATATTGTATTTTCCGTCAGGAACAACGGATTTTACTACTCCGTGAATGTTTGGCGGAACCATAGATTTATGCACAATAGACTCTGTTTCAGGAACTTCTGCAATAATAGTTCCACCATAGACTTCCATACCTTCAGAAACAGTAATATGCACATCCCAAAGTTTTTCTGTATCCAGAGAGTCTACCTGCATACCTCTGGAAATATATTTTCCGGATTGTTCGGCAATAACGGAAAGAGGTCTTTGAATACCATCAAAAATATTATTTAAAATACCAGGTCCCAGTGTGACGGAAATGGCATCACCACTGGCAGTTACAGTTTCTCCCGGACGAAGTCCGCTGGTTTCCTCAAATACCTGAACCGTTGTGGCTTCCTTTTTCAGGGAGATAACTTCGCCCACCAGATTTTCCTCTCCTACATAAACCATTTCCGACATTTTAAATCCTGTGTTGCCTTTTAAATAGATAACAGGACCATTGATGCCGTAAATTTCAGCAGTTTTACTCATGGGTAAATCCTCCATCGAAATTGAAACGTTCCTTTTCATTCTCAAAAGCAGTAAGGAACGTATTGTCAATTAAAATATTTTTTTCAGGAATAACAGCTCTTATACCACCTAAAAAATCTGTTTCAGAGATGAGAGGAGTAATTCCGGTGCGTTTTGTCAATTCCTCTGCCTTGGCAGAGTCCTTTGCAGTGAGATAAATCTGTACAGAGTCGTTTTCGGCAATCTCCAAGGACTGTTTGATTTTATCTTCCAGCCAGTCTGTATACTCCGGCTTTTTAGAGAAGTCATCCAGTAATTCCTCTACTTCAGCAAAGATACTTTCTTTTAATTTCTGCTGTTTTTTGGAAAGCTTTCTTTTAATATGGAGATGCTCTGCGGAAAGTGCTTTGTTGATTTCTCGGGCTGCGTTGTCTGAGTCTATTTTGAACTGACTTTCAGAAGCAGCCTGCTTTTCCTGTTTATGGCGTTCCATTTCTGTTTCCAGAGCAGCCTTGTATTCATCCAATACTTTTGTCGCTTCTTCTCTGGCAGTATCCATGGAAACTTCATAGAAATGCTGCAATTTTTCTTCTGTTGTCATACACATCACCTTCTTGTCATAATTTTAGTCCGATGGCTTCATTTACATAAGAAGTAATGAAGTCAGGCGCCCGTCCCGTTCCATGACGGTCAGGGATTTCAATAAGCAGAGGAAGCTTGTGATTTAAGCGCACATCATCGATAATGTCGGGAAATTCTTTTCCGAATTTTTCTGTGAGGAGAATAATGCCGTTTTCTTTGTTGCTAATGGCTTCCTCCAAGGCACGATGAAGCTCCTCTCTTTCGTGGACAACCACACCTTCTACGCCTGCAAGGCGCATACCGGTGTAGGTGTCGATGTTGTCACTGATTAAAAACATTTTCATTGGAAATCATCCTTCCGTATTGAAATCAGCCTAATTTACCAAGGATCATGAAAGAAATAATCAGACCATATAATGCAATACCTTCTGCCATGGCTACGAAAATCATGGATTTACCAAATAAAGAACCATCTTCGCTGATAGCGCCTAAAGCAGCACTTGCAGAGCTTGCAACGGCAATACCTGAACCAATGCCGGAAAGGCCGGTAACTAAAGCGGCACCGATGTAGCCAAGACCTGTTGCGAGGTCAGAAGTTCCGGCAGCAGTTGCAGCATGAACGCTGGCTGTTCCGCTGAACATTACGACAGTAGCAACAAGAAGGCTTCCGAAGAAGAAAAAGCAGTTGCATGCGAGAGATTTTTTATAACGTTTTTTTGTTTTTTCTCCCAGAAAGAACGCTCCGAAAGGAACGATAATACTTAAAACTAAAGCTGCTGCGGTAAGAATTTGAATAATAGTTGTCATAATAATATCCTCCTAAATAATAAACAGTCTGCGCCATTAAGTATGGTCAGAGAATTTTGTTTTATTTACATGTTTTAAAAATGGCTTAAATTCTTTTCCTGTACCCTTATAGAAACGGCTGAACATTTCATAATATTCAAGACGAAGTACCTGAATACCTACAATCAGACCTTCCATAGCACATACAAAGAGATTGCCTCCGATAACAATCAGCCAGTTAATGCTTCCACCGCTTTCCGCACCTGCAAGCATCATAACAACGCCCATCATAGCGGCGTGGCTGACAGCAAAAGCACCGATACGCACAAAAGAAAGTGTGTTTGAAAGAAAGCTTAACATAATTTCAAACAGCTCAAAGAAGCTCTGTACAAAAAACATAGGCTTGCTGCCTTCGATTACAGGTGTTTTCTTTTCCACAATGTGGGTGATTGGTTCTTTTAACATGATAACCACAAGAGGAACTGCAAACATTACAATTAAGATAATGGCAGCAGGCAGTGATTTTCCTGTGAGGAATAAAAGAGCAGATACGGTTAAAGTTCCATAAAAAATAAGGCCGCAGACAGAGTTTTGGTCAAACCAGATACCCTCTGTGTCATGAGTACGTACCGCATTGATAATGTGGAAAATCATGGTCACAAGGATGAGGAACATACCAAAAACAATGGCAACAACGAAAATAGTATTCATTTGTCCAAGTCCGGGAACCAGCGTCATAGCTTCTACGGGCCTTAGCCATAGAGCATCAATGGTGTGTTCAAAGCCAAAAATACTGCCGAACATAAAACCAAAGAAGGTAGAGAAGATACCTGCAGTTCCAATAATAGCTCCTAGTGTAACCTGTTTCCATTTATACAGTGCAAAGCCCCCGATTGCCAGTAAAAGTCCCTGTCCTACATCTCCAAACATAACACCGAAAATAAAAGAATAAGTCAGTGCTACAAAAATAGTAGGATCTAATTCGTGATAGTCAGGAAGTCCATACATTTTTATATACATTTCAAAAGGCTTGAAAATCTTCGGATTTTTCAGCTTTGTAGGCGGCTTACAATTGATTTTATTATTGTCATCCTCTACCACACAGAACAGCTTGGAGTCGTTTTCGATTTCTTTCATGAAAGAAGAGCTGTCCTTTTCACTCATCCATCCGCATAAAATGTAGAAGGTTTCCTGATGCTCCTGTACGCAGGCAGCGACCTTTCGCACATCAAAGTTGGTGGAAAGGGCATTTAAGGCAGCCTGTGCAGAAAGAATAGCAGAGGCATCGCCGTTTAGAAGCTCCTGAATTTCCTGATGACAAGTGTTTAATTCTTTATCAATTTCATTTAACTGTGTGTTTAAATCGTTGTGAAGCTTTTGAGGAGTACCATAGTAGTAATCTTTTTTCAGATAAATGCGCTCAAAGTGCATAGAAGAGAATACGGCATCTACCTGTTCCATTTTTGTCCAGAGGACAAAATAAAGTCCCCATACATAATCATCCTGATGACAGGGGAAAAAGATGGTGTCCAGATTATCGTAAACATATTCTTTGAATTTTTCATAATATTCTACGGGAATACGTCCGAAACGTACCTGAACAAAACGATAGTGTATCAGCTTATCTAAATCCTGAGGCAGGGTAAGAAAAGGCGTAATACATTTTAAATCTTCTGTGATAGAAGCACGTTTTTCACTGAGTTCATCACATTTTTTGTTAATTTTTGAAATTTTCTCATTCAAAACATCCACAAGGGGCTGGATTTCTTCCAGAGAAATATCACGTATGGGAACGTGCTCTGTATCCTTGAGCTGACCGGCAAATTCATTGATGCGGGTTAATAAATCCTTATATGGATTTATCTGAATATACGGCGACAGGTGCTGTACCTGACTTAACTGTGCCATAGCATTTTCAAGATGAATTTCATACTTGGAGAGATATTCATTTACCACACGGTCAATATCCGATTTCGGACCGGTAATACTCAAGAATTTCATTTTCTCAATCATGTAATCACCTCCGGTTATTAAGTTTTTGCAATATACTTTAAAATCTCAGCAGATGACAGTCCGTAGCGGACACATTCAATAGCCGTAGTTAATCGGTCTACCTCATGCTCCTTGTGATAGAGGTAGGAATACAGCATAATAACTGAGTGAGGATATTTTCTGGACTCTGTCTCCAGAATGTTTTTTAAATTTAGATTATAAAACGCTTCCAGTTTTTCCGGAACAAGCTCAGGAAAACGCTTTTTGTAATAGGTGGTGTCCAGAATGTGCTTAAATTCTTCTTCATCTCCGGCCTCCACCAATGCGGAAATCTCTCTTCTGCTGAGACGGTAATGCACAGGAATTAACAGTGCGTAAATATCAGCAGGAGTCATGTGGTAATATTTTTTTGAACGGTAAATCCATTGAAGATTTAACATGTCAAATTTATTTCCGTATGCTTTTGTGATTTCTTCTAAATCTCGTTTTTTGAAGAGTTTTTCTTTTACGGACCAGATATTGGCAAAATAATACTGGTCTAGTGCCATACCATAATCAAAAATTCTGGGGGTGTAATCATTCCCTAATTTTTTCAGGGGTTTATAATACTCGGAACCCTCCAGATTAGAAATAAATTCTTCCACCGTAGAAGAATTTGCAAGCTTTTCAATATTCAGCTTTGAATGGCGGTCGAAAAAGTCCTTAAAAAGAGAAAGGTCCAACTCAGCGTGTCCTTTATCAAAGACCTTTCTAAGACATTCCTTCATAATTGCCAATTCATAGCGTTTAAAATACAATGCCATAAAGGTTCGCTGTTCCGGATTAGCGAAGCGGTATAACTTGGCAAAATTTTGATAAATGGTATGAGTAAGAAGCCTTTCAATATCTCCTCTGTGGAGGCTGTTTTCATCTAAATCTGCCCAAAGGTCCTGAAATCCCGGCTGCTTCTTTAAATAAGAAACAATAGCCGTAACAGAAGGCATTTGAGCAATTTCCTGATATTGGACTTCTTTTATAAGCTTGCTTTGCATGGCCCGTACCTTTGTGGACAGACCGCTGTAAGAAAGCAGACTTCCCATATTCTCACATCCTTAATATTCTGTCATAAATTTCTTTTGCCATGTCCGTATGACATTTGGTGTAGTAGGCTTCCAGTCTGGTTAAAACCTGTTCAGCCTCATTGCGCTGCTTTTCCAGCTCCTGTTTCATCTGGACTTCCAATTCCCGCCGGATTGTATCGGAGCGGTTTTGGCTTTCCGTGTCTATGGTGAAATCAAACTGCTGGACAGCTTCTTCATATTGCTGTGCCAGTTGCTTTTTCTGCTCTGAAACATCTTCCATAATATGTGAGGCGGCAGCTTCTATTTCTGCAAGCTTGTTGATAATGTCTTCCATAGGCTTTCCTCCTTTTTTTCTTGCTCATCTTATTATACACCATTTCCGGAAAAAAACCACCGGATTTATTGTGTCTTTGACAGGAGATAGGGTATGGGTTATACTTTTATAGAAGAATTGGAAAGGCAGGAATTTTGAATGCGATTAAGAAATATACCGGGGGCAAAGGATGCCATTGAAGATAGCAAATATGTCGTGCATGATGTGCAGGAAAAAAAGGGAAAATGGGCAGAGGTTTTTGGAAATCATAATCCGGTTCATATCGAAGTGGGAATGGGAAAAGGACGCTTTATTATGACCTTGGCAGAGCTTTATCCTGACGTAAATTTTATCGGAATTGAAATGTATGACAGCGTTTTATTACGTGCGCTTCAGAAAAGAGAAGAACAGGAAAAAGAAGGGAAAATTTTAAATAATCTGTTCTTCATTCGTATGGATGCAAGAGAACTTCCGTTAGTATTTGAAAAAGGAGAGGTAAAAAAGATTTACTTGAATTTTTCAGACCCATGGCCAAAGGAAAGACATGCAAAGCGCAGATTAACCTCCCGTCAGTTTCTGGAGAGATATCAGCAGGTGCTGGATGCTGAAGGAGTAGTAGAATTTAAGACAGATAACAGAGAGCTCTTTGAATTTTCTTTGGAGGAAGTAAAAGAAGCAGGATGGAAGCTCTTGGCACATACCTTTGACCTTCATCATGATGAAGCAATGAATAAAGGAAATGTGATGACAGAATATGAAGAAAAATTCTCTTCTCAAGGAAATCCTATTCACAAATTGATTGCAGGACAATAGACTATATAATAGAAGAAATTTTTTGGAGAGTCTGCAATGAAAGGAAAAAGCGGAATAAAGGATGCAGTTTTTCAATGGGCATATCAAAACAGAAGGCAAAAAACAAAGACCTCGGAGGTTTTAAGGTCTATTGAAGAGGTGGAAAAGACGCTTCATTCTGTAAAAGTGAAAAGGAAATAGAAGAAGTGGAACTGTTGTTTGAAACATTATTCGGAAATATTTATACACTTTTAGCGAATTTGTCGAGCACGCTTTGAGATTACAAGTTCAAAGTGAGCACAGACTAAGCGTAAAATGTGTAAATATTTCTAAAGTGTTTCTTAAAAAAAACAAAAAAAGTATAAAAATGTGCTTGCTTTTTTAAAATGTATCAGTTATAATACTTTTTGCATTGAGGAAAACAAAATAAATAAGCGCCTTTAGCTCAGTTGGTAGAGCAGTAGACTCTTAATCTATTTGTCCAGGGTTCGAGTCCCTGAAGGCGCATGAAAAAGCACTGTTTTTGCAGACAAGAGAGCTGCGGGGACGGTGTTTTTTGTTGTGATAAAGAATTTTAGCAGTGGTTTAAAAATAGAAAAGGGAATATCTATGTATGTAAAAGCATAATAGATATTCCCTTCTAAAAATTCAGATAAAGATAATTTACTCCATCATAGCTGCCAAAACCTGATTTACCAGCTTTCCGTCAGCAATTCCTTTTACCTTAGGCATCAGCACTTTCATGATTTTGCCTTTGTCTTTTCCGGTCGGTGTTTCGATAGAAAGCTCGCTTAATATGCCCTGAATAACTTCTTTAATTTCATCTTCGTTCAGCATTTTCGGAGCAAATTCTTCGTAAACAGTAATACGTTTTGTACATTCTTCAATCATCTCTGTTCTGTCCTTCGGAGTCAGCTCAAGAGTTTCTTTTGTCTGTTTGATTTCTTTTAAAACAACCTCGTTTTCTTCTGCTTCTGTTAAATCCTCACGTTTGTCGATTGCCTTATTTTTTAATGCAGACAGCAGCATGGATAAGGAGTCTTTACGTTCTTTGTCACCTGCTTTCATGGCAGTAACCATAGCTTTTCTTACTTCATCAATTTTACTCATTATGAAATCTCTCCTTTATTTTTTATATCTATCATACCATGATTTTCAACTTCGTCAATGAATACGCAGAAGGTTCCAGTGAAAATGTGCTGCAAGTGCACGAATAACTACTGTGACAATAAGACCTAGAACAAGTCCTGCTGCCTCTCCGATTGTACTTCGACATACAATGCAGACAATTCCTCCGGCAATGGAAGCGCTGGCGTAGACCTCACGTACCAGAATATAAGGCGTTTCGCTTGCCATAATATCACGGATAACACCGCCGCCTACACCGGTAAGAACACCGATAAACAGGAAAAAGAAGGCGTTGTCATCGGTTACATGGCGGGAAGCAGTCTGAATACCTACTACGGTAAAAATTCCCAAGCCCACAGTATCACACCAGAGCATGACCTTATCGTAAAATTTATTTTTGATTTTAGAATGAATAATATCAGGATTGGTATATACAATGGCAAACAATAAGGTGGATGTAATGATTGCGAATAAAATGTACACAGGCTGGGCAAATGCAGTAGGAGGCGTTACGCCTAAAATAACATCTCTCATAATACCGCCGCCAACTGCTGTTGTAGCGCCTAAAATGTTTACACCAAATATATCCATTTTCTTTTCAATCGCAAGCATGGCGCCGGAGGAAGCAAATGCCACCGTACCAATAATTTCCAGAATGAAAGTGAAAATATCCATTAGAAAAGTCCCCCTTGCAAGTATAATTCAACACCTATGTGCCGATAAACTGATTTTTTAACTTAGTATACCATGTTTCTGCAAAAAAAACGTCATAAAAAGAGGGATATCCGGTTGACTTTTCTTGTATTCTTTGCTACATTGATGAAGTATAGTTTTAAAATTTAACGCATCAATCGGTGATATTGCCAATAAGGGCAGATTATCGGGAGATAGGAGGAAAAATATGCACAATCATAAAAATGGAAGCTTTACAAATTCGCTGGGATTTGTACTGGCTTGCGTAGGTTCAGCAGTAGGGTTGGGAAATATCTGGATGTTCCCTTACCGACTGGGAGAGTATGGGGGAGCAGCCTTTTTAATTCCCTATATTTTCTTTATTTGTTTGTTTGGTTTTGTAGGACTTTCAGCAGAATTTGCAATCGGCAGAAAAGCAGGAACAGGAACACTGGGTTCTTACGAGCTTTGCTGGAAAGAAAAGAAGAAAGAAAAAGTAGGAAAAGTGTTGGGGTGGATACCGCTTTTAGGTTCTCTTGGAATTGCCATCGGATATTCTGTAATTATCGGATGGGTTTTGAGATTTTTATGCGGTTCTGTTACAAATACGGTTTTAGAGCAGGACTCAGCAGAATATTTTGCTGATGTGACTGCATTTATGGGAAATGTGCCATGGCACGTACTTGTAATTGCAATTACTGTAATTGTGCTTCTCATTGGGGCGGCTACGCAGATTGAGAAAGCAAATAAGATATTGATGCCTTTGTTTTTTGTATTGTTTTCCATATTGGCAGTAAGAGTATTCTTCCTTCCGGGAGCAAAAGAGGGTTATGAATTTTTGTTTGTACCGAAATGGGAAGCGTTGGCAAATATTGATACATGGGTAATGGCTATGGGACAGGCATTCTTCTCTCTGTCTATTACAGGTTCGGGGATGATTGTTTACGGCTCTTATTTAAGCAAGAAAGAAGACATTCCAAGGGCATCCATGCAGACAGCGTTTTTTGATACGATAGCAGCCATGCTTTCTGCTTTGGCAATTATGCCGGCAGTATTTGCTTTTGGTATTGAACCTTCCGCAGGACCGTCTTTAATGTTTGTGACTATTCCGAACATTTTTAAACAGATGCCGATGGGAAGACTGTTTGCAGTTATCTTTTTCCTGTCTGTATGTTTTGCAGGAATTACTTCTTTAATCAATATGTTTGAAGCTGTGATTGAGAGCTGGCAGCATAAATTTAAATTAAAAAGAAATCATGCAGTTTTACTTTGCGGTGCACTGACACTTATTGTCGGACTTTTCATGGAAGAAGAAGCAAGAGTAGGAACATGGATGGACTTTATTACTATTATTGTAGTTCCGTTTGGTGCAGTTCTGGGAGCAATTTCTATCTACTATATTTTAGGATTTGATAAAATTAAGGAAGAATTGGAAGAAGGACGTAAAAAGGGGCTTTCAAAAATCTTCAAACCTACCGCAAAATACATCTATGTGCCTTTGACAATTATTGTATTTATTTTAGGACTGGTTTATAAAGGAATTGGTTGATTTATTGGGAAGATGTTGTTTGATACAGCATCTTCTTTTTTTGCGCGTAAATAAGTTGACATAAACTTAAAACTCATATTATAATTGTGAAATAATTAGTTCACAAAATTTATGCGAAAATTCGCATGTTAAGATAAAGTGATGATTAAGGAAGGAGATTATCATGAGCGAGCATCGTAGAAGACGTAGAGCGGAAGAAGAAGCCAGAAGGCGGGAAATAGAAAGACACAGAAGAATTATCAGAGAAAGAAAAAGACGTCAGAGAATTATGCGCCAGAGAATGATTTTAGCAGGAATTGGCGCACTTGTTTTGGTCGTTGGCGGCATTGCTGTGGGAACGTCTGTACATAAGAAAAATGAAGAAAAACAGGCGAAGAAGATAGAAGAACAGAAGAAACAGGAGGCAGCAGCAGAAGAGGAGAATGTGCTTCAGATGGTAGCGGTAGGGGATAATCTTATTCACGACGCTGTTATTAACTCCGGTAAAGAGCAGGAGTGGAATTTTGATTTTCTGTATGAGAACATTAAGGAAGACATAGAAAAGGCTGATTTGGCATCAGTAAATCAGGAAACGCCTTTTATTAAGGAGCATGATAAGGCAGCAGGTTATCCTGATTTTGCAACGCCCACAGAAGTAGGTGACGCATTGGTAAAAGCAGGCTTTGACATTGTTACACAGGCAACAGAACACGCATTTGACAGAGAAAGTGACGGAATTACAGACTCCGTAGAGTTTTGGAAGAAAAGCTATCCGAAGATTGTCTACCTTGGAATACATGGAGAAGCTGACGAAGCCAGATATCAGGTAATTAAGAAGAAAAATTTTAAAGTTGCCGTGATGAATTACAGTTCTATGGTAAGTGAAAATCACTCTATTCCGGAAGAAGAAAGTTATATGGTGGATACCTATTCAGAAAAGAATATCAAGGAGGATTTGGCAAAGGCAGAAAAAGAAGCAGATGTAAGTATTGTATATCTTCACGGAGGAAAAAGTGACGCAGAGGATACAGACGAAAAGCTTCAGGAAAAAATTGATTTTCTGGCAGAACAGGGAGCGGATGTCGTAATCTGTTCACATCCTCATATTTTGAAAAAATACGGAAAGCTGACAAGAACGGATGGAAAAGAAATGCTGGTGTATTATTCTCTTGGAAATTTTGTAAGTCATCAGTCATCTTTGGAAAATCTTCTGGGAGGAATGGCAGAATTTACATTAAAAAAGGATGCGAAGTCAGGAGAAGTAACTATTGAGGAATATGGTTTAGTTCCGTTGGTAATACATTATAATGACGATTTTACAGAAATGGGAGTTTATAAGCTTTCTGATTACACAGACGCATTGGCTGAGGAACACAAAATTCATACAGAAGATGAAGAAGCAGAGTTTACAGTGGCTGCTTTAAAAGAAGCGGCTGAAAAAGTGGCAACTCCGGTAACCGACAGCACAGAGAAGACTTCCGGCGAAGAAGTAGATGCGAAACAGGGAGATGCAGAAAAAGATACGAAGGAAGGCAGCAATACGTCAGAAAAGACAGAAGGGCAGACTGTAAATTCAGACAGTAAGTCGGACAAGCAAAAGGAGAATGAGGACAGTCAGACAGACAAGGAAACCTCAAAGAAGACTAAAAAAGAAGAATAATTTGGCAGGAGAGCAAGAAGAAGCTGAAAATCAGCCTCTTACTGCTCTCTTTTTTTGTCTGTTTTCTCCACATAACAATCAGGAGAGTAGGGAAGTATTTTTTTATAGGAGTCAATTTCCGAGAGGGATTTCGGCATGGCGGGGATGAGTCCGGTAGCCTCTGTTGTAGCGCAGCCGTCTAAATCATTGATGGAAGTGGCTTCTACGTTGAATTTGTCAAAATGGGAATTTTTTATCGTATTTTTATTCATAATGCGCCTCCTGTTTTTCTTTTAGTATTTCCGAAAAGCAGTGCGGTATGTATGAAATGATTGACAAAAAACACGGAAATCGTTATGCTGTATGAGGTAGAAAAGGAGGGAAAACAAAAATGGATAAAAATACAAATGCAATGGGGACAAAAAAAGTAATGCCCCTTTTGATTTCCATGTCTGTGCCGCCTATGATTTCTATGTTGATACAAGCGTTATATAATATTGTAGACAGCATGTATGTAGCCAGAGTAAGTGAAGACGCTCTGACAGCAGTTTCCCTGGCGTATCCGCTGCAAAATATGATTTTGGCAGTATCCTGTGGATTTGGTATTGGTTTAAGTGCCTGTGCTGCCAGAGCGCTGGGTGCAAAGGATGACAAAGAGGTTACGGCAACAGCGAACCACGGACTGATATTTTGCGCAGTACATTGGCTTTTGTTTGTACTTGCGGGGATTTTCCTGACAAGACCATTTCTCAGTGCGTTTACAGACAGTCCTGAGATTTTGGATATGAGCTGCCAATATACACAGATTGTTTTATTTTTCAGTGTCGGAAGTATGTATCATTTATATTCCGAAAAACTGTTTCAGGCAACGGGAAATATGATTATGCCTATGTTTTTTCAGGGAATAGGAGCTATTTTTAATATTATCTTAGACCCTGTGTTAATCTTTGGATGGTTTGGTTTGCCTGCGATGGGTGTGCAGGGTGCAGCCATTGCAACGGTTGCGGCACAGATTTTAGCAGCAGTGCTTTCTATGGGATTTTTCCTGAAAAAATGTCCGTCTATTAAAATCAATTTCAAAGGGTTCCGTCTGGACGGAGCAATTTTGAAAAAAATTTATACGGTGGGAATTCCTTCCGCCATTATGATGGCAATGCCGTCTATTCTGGTAGCAGCCTTAAATTCTGTTTTGGCAGCTTTTTCAGCAACTGCCATTGCAGTATTCGGACTTTACATTAAAATCCAGTCTTTTGTATATATGCCGGCAAACGGTGTTGTGCAGGGTATGCGTCCGATTATGAGCTACAATTATGGTGCGGGAAATAAAAAACGTATGAAGGAAACGCTAAAGGCAAGTATGGAAGCAACCGGTGTAATTATGCTGGCAGGTATGCTGTTGTTTTTGATGTTTCCGGGATTTATTATGAAGCTGTTTGATGCAAATGAGGAAATGCTGAAAATCGGCGTACCCATGCTTCGGGTGATTGCTGTGGGATTTTTAATTTCCACGGTAGGCTGCGTACTTTCCGGTGCATTTGAAGCGTTGGGAAAAGGAATTCAGTCACTGGTGATTTCTGTGCTGCGTCAGTTGGTAATTATTATTCCTTTAGCTGCATTATTATCCAAGAGTATGGGGCTGTTTGGGGTATGGATTACCTTCCCAATCGCAGAGCTTTTGGCGGCTTTTGTAGGCTGCGTACTTTACAGACATTTTATGAAGCATTTGAAATTATAGGAGTAAAGCAATGGGAAAGCATAAAGAAAAAGAAATTAAGACAAATGCAATGAGAATTTTAGAGAAAAATAAAATTCCTTATGAGGTTCTTCAATATGAGTGCGATGAGTTTATTGACGGACTCCATACCGCACAAAAAACAGGAGCTCCTGTGGAGCAATCTTTTAAAACTTTGATTGTGCAGGGGAAAAGTAAAGAGTATTATGTTGTTGTTATTCCCATTGCTCTTGAAATTGACTTGAAAAAAGCTGCAAAAGCAGTGGGTGAAAAATCCGTAGAGCTTATTCATGTAAAGGATATTACAAAAGTGAGCGGTTATGTGAGAGGCGGCTGCAGTCCGTTGGGAATGAAAAAACAGTACGCTACCATTATTCATGAAAGTGCTCTTGCGTATGAGGAAATCTATGTAAGCGGAGGAAGAATTGGTACGACATTGAAATTAAATCCAAAAGATTTAGCTGAAGTTGTATCGGGAAAATTTGTTGAAATAGCAACGGGATATACACATTGAGGTATATCCCGCCTTTTGTTTTTGAAAGATTAAATTTTGAAAAAATTTATAAATGGAAAGAGTCCTTTACAATATCTGCAAGGAGCTGCTGTCCCTGAGTGGTAAGATGAATACCGTCGGTAGTAATATTTTCATATCCCTGTTCCTGAATTTTATTATTCAAAGGTGTTTGCAGTGGAATGAAATAAGCGCCATAATTGCGGGCAAGCTTCTGAATGTTTTTAGACATTTTTTTCTGCCATGGTACCCAGTCTTCATATTTTTCATGCTGAGGCAGAATAAAAGGTTCTAAAATAATGACTTTTGCCTGTGTTTCTCTGGATAAATCAAAAAGCATTTCGTGATAGGCACGGATACTGTCTTCCAGCATATAGAGCTTATCCTGTTCGGAAGCAGAGGAATTTGCAATCAGTCCGATATCATTCACTCCCACCAGAATACTGATATAATCAGGCTTTAAGGAAATACATTCACGATGGAGAGTTTCTGCAACATTTTGTACGACATAACCCTCTACACCACGATTGAGAATGTTCCAGTTCTGGCTTTGGGCTTTTAAACGTTCTGAAAATATATTTACATAACCAAATCCCAGCTCATTAGGAGAAGTTTTCCTGCCGGCATCGGTAATACTGTCACCTAAAAATATAATAAGTCCCATAGTCTATACTCCTTATTACTGTTTCTATTCAATATTTTAACTGAAAATCACAGAGATTGCAAATGCTAATTTTGTGTAGTCTATCCAAATCGAAAAATTAGTAATAATTTCTCTTTACAAATCCTTTTTCTGAGACTATAATCAGATACAACTTCAAGATATTCTTACAGTCGTTCGACTGGGATTTTCCAAAGATTTTATAAAATAAAAGAGGTGATTTGTTGTCAGTACAATCGTTATTTGTATTGTGTTTTTCGGGTATTGCCATGTGCATGGATTTTCTGATGGAAAGGGTGGTGAACGGATTTATTGTAGTGTTTTTTCTGACAGGCTTTTTCTGGCAGATGGGAGCAAATGGAATAGCTGGGACTTTATCAGGAGGCTTGGGATTATTATTGCCCTGTGTTTTGCTGTTCCCGTTGTTTTACTTTCGAATGTTAGGTGCAGGAGACATAAAATTATTTTCCGGTCTGGGAATTTTTTTAGGTGTAACTGCTGTTTTTAAGCTTATTCTTTGTTCTCTTTTTCTGGGAGGACTTTTATCTTTCGCATTTCTGATTTCCTGTGGAAATTTCAAAGAGCGATTTTCTTATTTTTTCAATTATGTTTATGAATATAGTCAAAGCAGGGTGCTGTGTGCTTACAGGAAAAAGGGCAGTCGACCTGAAAATTTCCATTTTACAGTACCGATATTTCTAAGCGTCATGCTTTATGTAGGAGGATTTTATTGAAGAAAAATATGATTGCAGTCTGTGATTCAGATACGGATTATGCCTGTAATTTTACAGAGTATTTGAACAATAAGAAAAAGCTTCCGTTTCGTGCAGAAGCTTTTACAGATGTGGAAAAATTTTACAGTTCGGTGGGAAGTCAGCCTCCGCCTATGTTGTTGATTGCACAGAAAGATGTAGATGAACGGATACAGCAGATAAAAGAAGAGAATGTAGTGGTGCTTTCTGATGAAAAAGAGGAGCCAAAATCGCCGTATAAGTGTATCTATAAGTATCAGTCGGCGGAAAGTGTAATTAAGGAGGTGATGAAATACTATACGGAAAAAACGCAGGTTCCTTTCTGCTCGGATGCAAGACAGGGCATGAAAATTGTGGGAATTTATTCACCTTCTGAAATCTGTGCAAATTGTTTGTTTGCATTGGCGGCAGCACAGATTTTGGGAGAAGAGAAAAGGGTACTGTATATCAGCATGGAAGATTTTGCAGGATTGGAGCAGTTATTTTTGAGAGAATACGAGAAAAACCTTACGGATTTCTTTTTTGCACTGCGCTGCGGAAAGGAAAATTTATGGGAGGAAGTGGAAGGGATGATACAGCAGCAGGGGGATATGGATTATCTGCCTCCTGTGGAGTCGCCGGAGGATATTAAATCAATTCCCTTTGTACATTGGAGCAGGCTTTTTGAAGCTGTGAAAAAGAGCGGCAGATATCATGTTTTGATATTGAATATCAGCAGTGCAGTGGATGAGCTGTTTTCTGTATTGAATTTATGCAGTGAAATTTATGTGCCTGTAAAGGGAGGATTTATAGCAGACTGTAAACTTTCTCAGTTCCATACCTTGATGGAAAATTGGGGTGTTATAGAGAAAGATAGGATAAGGATAGTTTCTCTTACCGGCGAGAGTATGGAAGGAATAAACACAGTACAGGAACTGAAAATGGGACCTTGGGGAAGTTTTGTGAGAAAGGTGCTGGAAAATTATGAAAGAAGAAAGCAGTGATGAATTTCAAGATTTGCGAAAAACATTGGTGGAAAGGCTGGAAAATACATGGAAAGATTTAGATGAAGATGTTTTGGAGATAATTGATGAAATTTTACATCAGCACGGCAAGAAAAAATATTTGCCTATTGCACAGAGAGAAAGTCTGCGAAATGCACTTTTTATGTCTGTACGGCGTATGGATATTCTGGAGGAGCTGCTGGAAAACGATGATGTCACAGAGATTATGATTAATGGATGGAATAAAATTTTTATAGAAAAGGACGGTAAAATCGAAGCTTTTGAAAAGAGCTTTTCTTCTCCGGAAAAGCTGGAGGATGTTATTCAGCAAATGGCATCAAAATGCAATCGTGTAATCAATACGCTGCAGCCCATTGTAGACGCACGACTGGCAGGAGGAGAACGAATAAATGCGGTTATTGCTCCCGTTGCGCTGGACGGTCCGGTGCTTACCATAAGAAAATTTCCGGAAAAGCCTATTACTATGGAACGTTTGTTGAAATTGGAGAGCATTACAGAAGATGCAGCTATTTTTTTAGAAAAGCTTATGAAAGCAGGTTATACGATTTTAATAGGAGGTGGGACAGGTTCGGGAAAAACTACATTTTTAAATGCGTTATCAGAATATATTCCCAAGGATGAGAGAGTCATTACTATCGAAGATAATGCAGAACTGCAAATTCAGGGGATAGAAAATCTGGTTCGTCTGGAATGTAGACCGGCGAATATTGAGAAATCTCAGGAAATTACCATCGGAGATTTATTGAGAACCTGCCTTCGTATGAGACCAAGCAGAATTATTGTAGGAGAGGTGAGAGGAAAGGAAGCGGCAGAGCTTTTGCAGGTTGTAAATATAGGAAATGACGGAAGCCTGAGCACCATTCATGCCAATAGCTGTCAGGATATGATAAGCAGGCTGGAAACAATGGTTTTGATGGGAATAGATTTGCCTATACCGGTTATTCGCCGCCAGATTGTGTCAGGCTTTGATATCTTTATACATTTAGGAAGAATGTCAGATAAAAGCAGAAAAGTATTGGAAATCTGTGAGATTAAAGAAATTTCAAAGGAAGGTGAGGTTGTATTAAATCCGTTATTTGTCAGAAACAGAAATTTAGAAAAAAGAGGACAGCTTTATCACACCGAAAAGCTTACAAAGGCAGGAATTATCCTGTGAATAAAATTGATTATGATGTTTATCATCTTTCTGTACAGCAGTGGGGACTTTATCTTATGGAAGCAGTGTGTGCCTGCATGGGAATAAATTATTTGTTTTATAAGAGCACGGCAGTTTTTTTCTTTATGCTTCCGTTACCTTTCTGGTACATACATCAAAGGAAAAAACAACAAATCCGTCTGAGAAAGAAAAGGCTAAATTATCAGTTTAAAGATGCCTTAAATGCTATGCAGGTGGGGATATCGGCAGGTTATTCTTTAGATAACACCATAAGGGAAGCAAGAAAAGATTTGGAAAGACTGTATGGAGAAAAAGCAGAGATGGCAAGGGAATTTGCCTATATAGAAAGACAACTGGGACACAGCATACCCTTAGAAGAATTGCTGTATGATTTGGGAATTCGAAGCAGAGTAGAAGATATTTTGAATTTTACAGATGTATTGATACAGGCAAAGAAAATGGGAGGAAATATGAGAGGAATTTTAAACCGTTGTATTTCGTCTATTGAAGAGCGTATTCAGGTGAAGAAGGAAATTGATGCTGTTTTGGCATCTCGAAAAATGGAACAGAAGATTATGAGCTTTATTCCTCTGGGGATTATTCTTTATATGCAGATTACTTCTCCGGAATTTTTAAGCGTGTTATATGGAAATCCTGTGGGGATTTGTGTTATGACAGCTTGCCTTCTTTTGTATACTGCGGCATTTCAATGGGGAGTGAGGTTGACTCAGATTGATGTTTAAAGAGTGGGGAAAGGACAAAAAGAGTTTTTGTATGGCAGTGTCGGTAATTTTGCTTGGAAATCTTTTAGGTATAGGAATTTTTATAAAAGAAGACAAAGAAAGAAGTATGGAGTATCTGGAAAGAAATCCTTATGGAGAAGGCGGGTACGAGGAGACACTTCTTGCCGAAACACAGGGAAAGACACAGGAAATTACAGTTTATGTAGAGGAAGAAAGATATACAGAAAAGGAGATGGAAAACTATGTAAAGGAAGCCAAAAAAGAGTTGGACAAGTGGTTGAAAAAGGCAAAGAAAGAAGGAGGTGACTTTCGGTTTCCGCAGGCTTTGGAAGAAAATCCGGTACAAATATCATGGAGTACAGGAAATCCGGATATATTGAGCTGGGAGGGAATACCGCAAGAAGGTGTTTCTGAAAAGGGAGAAAGTGTGGAAGTGGCTGCGTTTCTTTCTCTTGGAGAAGTAACAGATATATGGAATGCTGAGATTACGGTTTATCCATCGAAATTGAATGAAAGAGAAAAAATACAGAAGGAAATTCAAAAAGAAGCAGAGCTCTTAAGCGAAAATCCTTCAGGACCTTTATATCTTCCCCAAACAGTACAGGGAGAAGAAATTCGTTATAGGAGAACGGGAATACAGACAGGAGGAATTATCTGTATGCTGTCTTTGGTATTGGGCTTGGGTGTTTATCCCTTGCAGAAGGAAAAAGCGAAAAAGCAGCAGGAACTTGTGAGAAAGGAGATGCAGAGAGATTATCCTGATATTGTTCAGAAATTGGTGTTGTTTTTAAGAGCCGGATTTACCATACGAAAGGCTATGGAAAAAATTGCAGACGGATATCTGCGCAGCAGGGAAAAATATCATGCAAAAGAAAGGAGTGCGTATGAAGAAATTGTCCGTACCTGCAAAGAAATGCAGGGCGGTATATATGAGGCAGAGGCCTATGAGCGTTTCGGAACAAGGTGCGGGATTTCTCAGTATAAAATTTTGTCTGTTTTATTAGTGCAGAATTTGAAAAAGGGAAATCAGAACCTTTTGGAGCTTTTGGAAAGGGAGGAGGCAGTGGCAGAGGACGAGAGAAAGCGCAGTGCAAAGGTAAGAGGAGAAGAGGCGTCTACGAAGCTTTTGCTTCCTATGGTACTGCAACTGATTGTTGTGTTAATGATTTTAATGATACCGGCATTTTTTAGTTTTTTATAACAGGAGGTAAGAATTATGGGAGTATTAAAGGAATTTTGGCAGGAAGAGGATGCTGTCGGCGTAGTAGAAATTATACTTATACTTGTGGTGCTTATCGGTTTGGTTTTGATTTTCAAGGAACAGCTTACCAGTCTGGTGAAAAGTATTTTATCTAAAATTACAAAGCAGAGTAACAGCATATAGAGGTGAGAGAGTGAAGCAAAAGGGAAGTATGACCGCAGCTATGAGCATTTTGCTTTTGGTTTTGTTATCGCTTATTACAGTCAGCATTCAGTCATCTCGAACAGCCTGTGCCAGAGCGCAGGCTGTTAATAGTATGGATACAGGCTTATATTCACTTTTTTCGGAATATGACAGAGAGCTTCTGGAAAGGTATAATCTGTTTTTTCTGGACGCATCTTATAATACCGGCAGAATACAGATTGCTCAGGTATTAAATCATTTAGAGGACTACATGAAACCTGTTTTAGACTCAGGACTGACAAAATGTGCGGTACAGATATGTGCCGCAGACGGGTTTCGGGCGGCATCGGATAAGAACGGAGCAGCGGTGAAGCAGCAAATAATCCGCTATATGAAAGAAAATCTGGGCAATGCAGGCATAGAGGCTTTGCTGAAGAAAACAGAGGAAGAAAAACAAGTGTTGGAGGAACAGGAAAACATAAAAAACAATGGAATGGAGGAAATAAATCCGGAAGAAACAACGCCTATGCCGGAAATTTCAGAGACCAATAATCCATTAGAAATTATAAAAAGCTTTAAAGAAAATGGATTTTTATCTTTTGTTTTACCTTCCGGTGTAAATGTATCGGAAAAAACAATCGATTTATCGGCTACTTTGTCAAAGAGGGAAAGGCAGCAGGGAATGGGGGATTTTCCGGAGCTGGAAACAGAAGAGGGATTTGCTGATAAGATTTTTATTCAGGAATATGCTTTTGAGAAGTTTCAAAGCTTTACAGACGGAGCAGAAACGCCCTTAGCTTATGAAATAGAATATCTTTTAGGTGGAAAAGAGGGGGATAGAGAAAACCTGTCCTCTGTTGTGAAAAAGCTGCTTCTTCTTCGTGAAATCAGTAATCTGGCGTTTCTTTATACCAACCCACAGAAAAGGGGAGAACTAGCAGCATGCGCCTCTGCGTTGTCGTTTCTTTTGCTTATACCTGAAGGGATGACTTTTGTGCAAGGGGTACTGGCAGCAGGATGGGCGTATATAGAAGGAATTGCAGATGTAAAGGCTTTGCTGTCCGGTGGTTGTGTGCCTTTGGTTAAGGATAGCGGCAGTTGGAAGACACAGCTTTCTGATTTGAGGGCAGATACGGGGATAACCACAGAAAAAGGAGCGGATTATGAGGAATATCTTCGGATTTTACTGATGAGTGTGCCGGAACAGGAACTGGTAATGCGAATTATGGATGTGATAGAAGTTAATCTTCGGCAGGAAGAGGGAAAGGAAAAGTTTGCTTTTGATGCGTGTATCGATACCGTTGCTGTCAGCTTTCAGATTGCAGGGCCGGAGAATAAGATATGGCAGGCGGAAAGAATGTATTCTTATGATATGTAAAATGGCAGAAGGGGAGGTAGAAAACCATGAAGCAGAGAAAACAAAAGAAGGAGGTGCGAGTTCTTCGGCAAAAGGCGAGCTTGACTGTGGAGTGTGCGGTTGTTCTGCCTCTTTTCTTTTTTGCCGTGGTAATATTAGCAGGAATTTTAGATTTATACAGAATAACAACAGTGATACAGAGCGCCTTGTGCGAAAGCGCAAAAGAACTGGGAATGTATGCGTATTGTCAGGAGGACGATACACAATCACCGGTGGGAACAGTAAGTAATGCTGTTTGCCAAATCTATGTGAGGAGGAAAGTGCAGGAAAAGCTTACAGGTGAAGCTTTGCTTGGGGTCGTAGGCGGTGTTCACGGAATAAATCTGGCACAGTCCGTATACGAAAATGGAAGGATTTCTTTGAAAGCTTCCTTTTTCTATCAAGCTCCTTTTACACCTTTTCAGACATTTCCTGTGAGATTTCAGGTGAAGGGGCAGGCGAGAGCATGGATTGGATATACGCCTAAGGAGGAACTTCTTCAGGAAGAAGAAATGGTTTATGTTACGGATTGGGAAAGTGTTTATCATACCAGCGCTTCTTGCAGTCATTTAAGACTTTCGGTACAGGGAATGTCCTATTCTCATGCAGAACAGAAGAAAAATATATATGGAGAAAAGTATCATAGCTGTGAGAGATGTATGGAAATAGGAGAGAAACCGACAACCGTTTACGTTACGTCCACGGGAAACCGCTATCATAAGGACAAGGAATGCGGCGGATTGACACGTCACGTAAAGCTGGTGAAGAAATCGCAGGTAAAACATTTGAATATTTGTGACAGGTGTGGAGGATAAATGTGTGAAAGAAAAATGGCTGGTGCATTTGTGTATTCTTCTGCTGTGTAGTGTGGAAGATGGAAAACAAAAGACAGTTGCTTTGTGGAAAATTGGTTTTTACGGAATATTTGTGATGGGAACGTTTATAGGGGAAGTGCTTTTTCAAGGCGAAAATATATATGAAAAATCAGTATTTGCCCTTATGGGAAGTATTCCGGGTATTCTTTTCTTTATAATCAGTAAAGCATCCGAAGAAGCAATAGGTTACGGAGATTGCTGGATTATTTTGCTTATGGGACTATCCGTAGGAATTTGGAATACATTGGGCATTTTATCAATGGCACTTTTCGGCGCTTTTTTATGGGCAGTTTTTATTTTTGTGAGAAACAGAGGGAGAAAAGACAGAGAAATTCCGTTTCTCCCTTTTTTAACAATGGGGATGGCAGGTGCGTATATGTGGATGATATAAAAAAATCAAGACTAAAAGGAAGTTATACGGTAGAAATGGCATTGATAAGCGGTGTATGGCTGTTGGTAATTTTTGCTTCTCTGTTTTTGATATTGGGCACGCAGACAAAGGTTTGGAAGACAGCACAAATTTGCGAGCTTTCTGTGTATGGAAGCGGTCGATCGGTGATAAGCGAAGAAACCGCAGTAAAAGAAACAAAACAAAAAGCAGCGGATATGCAGGAGTCCTATACGGTAAGCGGAGGAAAAAAAGAAATATCGGTAGGGTTTCAAAAGGAGTTTTACATTCCGTTCCAAAATTTGAACTGGAGCATGAAGGAAAAGTGGAAAAGCAAGGTAATAAAACCGGTGGATTTTATTGAAAAAGTGCAAAAATACCGCAGATTTTCACAAAATATAGAATGAAAAAATATAGAGAAGGGAGGGAGCACTTTGGAGATTACCTTTAAGAGAAATATGAGCTGTAATTTCGCCGTTTTACCATTGGAAAACCCTTTAAAGGATAATTATCAAACTCGTATTTTGCTGGAAAATCAGGTGCATGGATTACTTCCTTGTAAAATGCAGCGGATAAATGGAAAAGAATATCTTTATTATGAAATTACAGGGAGTCAGAGTCTTGAAAACCTGTATGAGAAAGGAAAATTTGATAAAGATACATTAAAAGAGCTTTTTTTACAAATAGTTTCGGTTTTAGAAAAATTAGATGAATATTTGCTGAACAGAGATTTTTTGCTTCTAAATCCTGCGTATTTATACAAAAACTTAGATAAAGATACCTACTCCTTTTTCTGGTTTCCGGAGCAAGAAAATACCATAGAACAGGAGTTTTGTGTTCTTACAGAATATTTACTGCCTAAAATCGAGCATAAGGATAAAGGCGCAGTAACCCTCGGATATGGTATGCACAAGCTTGCAGTAGAAAATCGCCTTCAACCGGATGATATACGTAAGCTTCTTTATGGAGAAACAGAAAATAGAAACACTGATTTTGAGATAGAAAATAAGGAGGAGCAAAAAGAAAGACAGAAAATTTTAGATGATTTTTATAAGGAAGAGGAGGAAGAAGAACCTCCCATAAAGAAAATATTTGTAGTAGGAATTTTTTTGGTAATAGGAGTTGTCATCTTTTTGGCAAGATATTTATCCAATATGGGAATACGTTATTTGGGGATTGCAGCAGTTTTTCTTATAGTATTTGTGATTGCCGTAGGCGGATTGATTTATTTTTGGAAATATAGAAAGCAAGATTTAGAAAATCATATTCTGGAGACTTTTGAAAGGGAAGAAGTAACAGGAATAATGGGGGAAGAGGAAAGGCAGGAAGAGATGTCGGAGGATTTTGGGAAAACTGTACTTTTACAGTCAGAAGTCCAAGGGAAATCTTATCTTTTAGAAATAGAAACGGGAAAGAAATTTTTTCTGGAAAAAGAACATACAATTATAGGAAGTCAAAGAGGAAGGGTTGATATCTGTCTGAGTGTGCCTACCATCAGTCGTGTTCATGCGAAAATTATCTGTCGAAATAATCAGACATTTTTAATTGACCTAAATTCCAGAAACGGAACGGAATTAGACGGAGAAATCATACAACCGGAGACAGAATATTTATTAAAAGAAGAAAATACGATTGTTTTTGCAGAAAAAAGGTACTTATATATTGATAAATGTAATGCTGATTTTGGAAAAATATGGTAAAATAGGGATGATAAAAAGATAGATAGCTATGGAAGTAAAGGAAGAGTGATGAATACAGAAAATAATTATTCAGGAATGGAAAGAAAAAAAACGGAAAATGAAATCAAATATTTTCTGAGAAAAAGAAAAGAAGTTCCGGTTAATACTCTTTTGATTGGCATTAATTTGCTGGTATTTTTACTGGTAGAAGTAACCGGCTCATCTTTGGATACCTACCACATTTTACGCTGGGGTGGCTGCTATACACCAGCAGTTTTGCAGTCTCATGAGTATTATCGCCTGATTTCATCCATGTTTTTGCATTTTGGAATTCAGCATCTGGGGAATAACATGCTGGTGTTATTGTTTTTGGGAGATTGTCTGGAAAGAAATATAGGCAAAATAAAATATTTGCTTATCTATTTCCTCGGAGGTATAGGGGCAAATGTATTGTCCATATATCTGGAAATAAAAAACGGCAAATATTTTATTTCGGCAGGAGCATCCGGTGCAGTTTTTGCAGTCATCGGTGCGCTCATCTATATTGTTATTGCAAACAGAGGACGAATTGAAAATTTTACCACTCGACAGTTAATTGTCATGGCCGGATTAAGTCTATATTTTGGAATGACAAGTACAGGTGTGGATAATGCAGCACACTTTGGTGGATTGATAAGTGGATTTATTTTAGCTGTCCTTTGTTATCGCAGGGTGTATCAAAGAAGATTATAAAGGCTGTCGTATAGGTAGTAGAACGGTAAATTCAGTACCTTTTTCAGGAACGGATTGAAAAGAAATACTTCCATTATGGGCTTCTGCAATTCTTTTGCAGATAGGCAGTCCGAGACCTGTGCCCTCCTGTTTATGAGTAATGAATGGTTCAAAGAGGTCTTCTTGATACAGAACAGGAATTCCGCTTCCGTTGTCCTTAACAGAAAGAACAAGATAATTCTCTTGAGAGGTTAAAGAGCAATGGATAATACCCTCTGTTTTAATTGCCTCTGAAGAATTTCTTAAAAGGTTTAAAATCAGCTGGGACATTTTCGTTTTATCTGCTTGAATGACAGGCAGATTTGGCTCAATATTTAAAACAAGAGAAACGTTGTAGCTTTCTAAAGTAGGTAAACTGGAAGCAGCCAGATTTTCCAGAAGCTCTGAGAGGTCTAATTCCTGGATATTTAGCTTGCCGGAATTATTAAAGCTGGAAAATTCATTAAGAAGCGTTTTCAGAAAATCCATATTTTCCATAATCTTTCCCCAGTATTTATCTTCTTTTAATTCGGGATGATGAGACTCCAGCAGTTGTAAAAAGCTGTTGATTAATGTTACCGGATTACGGATTTCGTGAGAAACATGAGATAATGTAAATTGTTGTTGTACTTGAAGCTCCTCATATAATTGACGATAATCAGGTTCTTCCTTTGCAGTAATATGTTGATTGGATTGATTTATTTGAGTGTTCATGGTTACCCCTCTCTTTATTTTTTCAAAAACAAGTGTAACATCCCTGTTTTTAAATAGCAAATAGTTTTATATGCCAAAATTCGACAAAACAGAAGTAATATTTACAGGTTTTTATTCGGATATATAAGTGAAAGGAGATTATGAAAATGAAAGACTGTATTTTTTGCAAAATTGCAAACGGAGAAATACCAGCCGCAACACTTTATGAGGATCAGGATTTTAGAGTAATCTTAGACCTGGGACCTGCCAGTAAGGGACATGCTCTAATTCTTCCAAAGGCTCATTTTGAGAATTTGTATGAATTACCTGATGATTTGGCAGGAAAAGCTTTGATATTAGCAAAAGAAGTGACAAAGAAAATGAAAAAAGTGTTGAACTGCGATGGTTACAATGTTGTTCAGAACAATGGAACGGCAGCGGGGCAGACTGTATTTCACTTCCACATGCATTTAATTCCGAGAAATGAAAATGATGGTGTGGGAATTACATGGGAACCGGGCACTCTTAAACCAGAAGATAGAGATGAGATTTTAGAAAAATTTTCTCAGGTCTAAAATTTAGAAGTTGGATAAAGAGATGACAGAAGAGAAATTTCGAGAAATCTATCGTCAGCATTATCAAATAGTGAAAAAGGTAGTGTATAGTATTTTGCGTGATATTGACTTTGCGGAAGACGTAAGCCAAGAAGTTTTTATTTCGTTTTTGAAAAAAGCAGATACTTTACAGGAAGAATACCATAAGCAATGGTTGATAGTAAATGCAAAGAGAAAAGCCATTGACTTTTGCAGAAAATCATATCAGGTACATGAAGTAACTGCAGGAGCTTCAAATGAAGAAGAACTTTTCGCAGAGGAAGGAATTATGTGGACTTCAAATCGTTCAGAAAAACAATCATCTGTGGAGGAAGAAACAACAAAGAAGCTTGTTATGCAAGAGTTTACGGGAAAATTTTTTGAAGATTTGGAAAAGAAAAATAGTCAGTGGTACGAAATTGTTATGAAAATGAATGTAGAAGGTCAAAATGCATTAGAAACTGCCCGTGCCCTTGGCATTTCAGTAGAAAGTCTGAGAGCCAAAAGGCACAGGATAAAAGTTTGGATTAATAAGTATTACAGAAATAAGTTTGAAGACTTATAAAGTCTTGTTTACTGCGTTTTCAAAGAGCTGGACAATTTGTTGAATAGAGTCCTTATGCTTACTGGAAGACATAGCTGTAATATAAGCTTCTCGGTTTTCATATAAATCACGGACAGCGCTTAATAATATGTCATTAGTAAGTTCTTCTTCTTCCAGAACTTTGCTGTAACCAAGCTGTTCAAAAGAACGGGCATTTAAAATCTGATCTCCACGACTTGCTCGTGCGGAAAGTGGAATTAAGAGGTTAGGCTTGTTTAAAGCACTAAGTTCACAAATTGCATTTGCACCTGCACGGGAGATAACAAGATCGGCTAGAGCAAATAAATCAGCAAGTTCTTGTTTGATATATTCATATTGTACATATCCCTTAACGTTAGATAAAGTTTCATCAACTTTATCTTTTCCGCAGAGGTGGATTACCTGAAAGTCTTTTAATAATTCAGGGAGGATTTTTCTGACTGCATCATTGACAGCAGCAGCACCAAGACTTCCACCTATGATAAGGATAACAGGTTTATCTTTAGAAAGACCTGTAAACTCCAGAGCTTTTTCTGGGTTTCCTTCCAGTAATTCTTGACGGATAGGTGTTCCTGTGAGAACAGCCTTGTCCTCAGGAAGATGAGAAACCGTTTCGGGAAAGTTGCAGCAAACTTTTGTTGCAAAAGGAATGGATATTTTGTTTGCAAGTCCCGGTGTCATGTCAGACTCATGGATAAAGGTAGGTATATGTTTTTTGCTTGCTGCAATTACAACAGGCACTGTGACAAATCCACCTTTAGAGAATACAACATCAGGTTTTAACTGCTTCATTAATTTTTTAGCTTCAAAGAAACCTTTTATAACTCTGAACGGATCAGTAAAATTTTTGACATCAAAGTAACGGCGTAATTTACCGGAAGAAATTCCATAGTAAGGAATGTTAAGTTCTTCAATGAGCTTTCTTTCCATACCTTCGTAAGAGCCGATATAAGAAATTTTGTATCCCAGTTCTTTTAAACGTGGAATCATAGCTATATTTGGGGTAACGTGTCCGGCAGTTCCACCGCCGGTAAGTACGATATGTTTCATGGTGTTCCTCCTGATTAGTTCAAAATAGTAACTATAAGATAATATGATACAGTTATGAAAAAAAGTCAAGGAAAGATAGGAGTTTCATGGGGAAATCAGAAGAAAATGAGAAAAAATGTGAAACCTTTTTTACTAAAAATTTGAATGATGAAGAATTAAATCAGAAAATTTTGGAGGAATTTTTGAAAGAGGCAGAAGAAATTGAAAAAGAGGCGGAAGAAATTTCAAAATCTTTAGAATGTGAACCTACAGAAGAGGGCTTTCAAAAATTAATGGCCGAAATTAGAAGACGCGAGTCAATTGAAAACACAAACAATTATGTAACAAATGTAGATGATAGAGAAAAACACACCAATAAAGTAAAAGAATTAAAAAATGCAAAGTGGTATAAGAACAAAAGCAATACCAAACAGGGAAATACAGGGAGAAAAAGAGTGATACGTTGGGCTTCTGTTGCAGCAGCAGTCCTAATCGGCGTATTTGGCATTTCCATGACCAGTGAGGCAAACAGAGCGTACATCATGAGGGAGATGAATGAGCTGTTTGGAAATGATGTGAATACACAGGTAGACAATAATGATGTAATAAAAAGTGACAGGACAGAACAGTATGCTTGTGAGCAGATAGAAAATACTTTTGGGATTAAAACGCCTAGATTTTTTTATATGCCTGATAAAATGAGATATCAGGACTATGTAATTGATGAAAATGCCGAGACAGGTATTTTGCAATATGTTTATGATGAACAAACTGTCTTTTTAATGATTTTTCCAAATGAGAAGAAAGCTTCATTTTTAAGTCAGAATGATAATGGGATTTTAGTTGAAACATTTCAGAATGATTTTATTCCAGAACTAAAGATTACTTTATGGAAGATTGAGGATGGAGAAGATAAGAAACCAATGTATTCTTTAAAATGGGAATATAAAAATTGCTATTATGAGTTGTTTGGAAAAATGGAAAAAAAAGAAATGGAGAATATAGCAGAGAATATTGTATATTAGCTATATAAAAGGAGAAGAATGAGAAATATAAAAAAAATAATAAAAAATGTAATGGTAATTATATTAGTTTTTGCTGTAAATACAGCAGTATTTGCTAATGAAGGGAATTTAAGTAAGACAATAGATGGTTCTTTACTGACGAATGAAAATTGTTCAGAAATAAGCTTGAGAGCAGATGTGAAAGGGAATATCCTTAATCAAGGAACAGCTAAAGTGACAGATAATGGAAATGGAAGTGTTAATGTATATGGAGCTGTTTTAGGTAGTGTTGTCTGTGATAAGATGATTTTGAAGTTGACATTGCAGAGGTATTCCAACGGAAGTTGGTATAATATAAGAACATTTTCTGATACAGCTTACAATACTGCATTGTTGACAAAAAGCTATAATGTACAAGTAACAAGAGGCTACTATTATCGAGTAAAGGCAGCTTGTGTAGCCCAAGATGGAAGTGTAACAGAAAGTAAAACACCTATTACAAATGGTATTCTTGTAGAGTAATCCCACAATTTATTAAATTTCCTAAAAAATATATAAAGTCCTGTCAAAACCCTCTTTACTGGGGTATAATGAATATAGCAACATTCATTTTACCACAAAAGGGGGTTTTTCTATGAAACTGACTTTTATAGGGGCTGCTCATGAGGTTACTGGAAGTTGTTACTTCTTAGAAGCAGCAGGCAAGAAATTTATTGTGGATTGTGGTATGGAACAGGGGCCCGATCAGTATGAAAATCAGGATATTCCGGTAGCTGCGTCAGAATTGGATTTTGCATTGCTTACACATGCACATATTGACCATTCCGGTAATTTTCCTTTGATACACGCCAGAGGATTTCGCGGTCCGATTTATGCAACTGCGGCAACTTGTGATTTATGTGATATTATGCTTCGTGATAGTGCACATATTCAGATGTTTGAGGCAGAATGGAGAAATCGTAAAGCAAAGAGAAACGGACAGACGGAATTTGTGCCTGCCTATACCATGGAAGATGCGTTAGGGGTTATTCAGCAATTTGTAGAGTGTAATTATAATCAGGTAATAGAAATTGCAGAAGGTATTAAAGTACGTTTTGTAGACGCAGGACATTTATTAGGTTCGTCTAGTATTGAATTGTGGATTACAGAAGATGGTGAAGAGCGGAAAATCGTATTTTCAGGAGATATTGGAAATACAGAACAGCCATTGATTAAAGATCCGGAATATCTGGACAGTGCAGATTATGTGGTTATGGAGTCCACCTATGGAGATAGAAGTCACGGAGAGAAACCGGATTATGTGACAGAATTGGTGGAAATTTTAAGGAAAACCTTTAAGCGAGGCGGAAATGTGGTAATTCCTTCTTTTGCAGTGGGAAGAACACAGGAAATGCTCTACTTCCTTAGAAAGATTAAAGAAGATAATATGCTGCCGGAATTTGCGGGATTTGAGGTATATGTGGATAGCCCTCTTGCAGTGCAGGCAACCAGTATTTTTAAAGAGCATTACAGTGAGTGTTATGACGAAGAGGCAATGGAATTAATCAATAAAGGAATAAATCCTATTGCATTTCCGGGATTGAAGCTATCCATTACAAGCGATGAGTCAAGGGCAATCAACTTTAATGAAACGCCGAAGGTAATTTTATCAGCCAGCGGTATGTGTGATGCAGGACGTATTAAGCACCACTTAAAACATAATCTCTGGAGAAGCGACTCTACAATTTTATTTGTAGGATATCAGGCAGTGGGAACGCTGGGAAGGTCTTTAGTGGAAGGAGCGAAGGACGTTCATATCTTCGGCGAGGAAATTCATGTTAATGCAGATATTGTAAGGCTTCCGGGTATTAGTGGACACGCAGATAATGCAGGACTTATGAGGTGGGCGTCCTCCTTCAAAGAAAAGCCCAAACGTGTTTTTGTAGCACATGGAGATGATACTGTCTGTGATTTATTCGCCAAGAGATTGGAGGATGAGCTGGGTTATCAGGCGATGGCGCCTTATAGCGGAACGGAAGTTGATTTGGTGACAAATGAGATAACCAGAGAAACCGTAGGCATTGTCATTAAACGTGCAGAGCAGAAAGCCAAGAGCAGAAAGGCAGCCGGAGTATTTGCAAGATTAGTTGCAGCCGGACAGAGATTAATGACAGTAATACGCCATAATGAAGGAGGTACAAATAAAGATTTAGCAAGATTTGCAGACCAGATTAATTCTTTATGTGATAAATGGGATAGATAATAGAAATATTTATTCTTGTAATCACTATACAAATGTGTTATATTGATAATACAAAAAGGGAAACCTACGCAAGCGGTCTACCCTTGAATAAATAAGCAGTTTAACCTTTTATAAGGTCAGCCGTCACTATTCACAGTAGTGGCGGCTATTTTCTTTTACCCTTGAAAATCTCATAGCAAAGACCAACAAGAGCAACAATGAATATACAAAACTGAATTAAGTCAGAATATGTAACCATTGGCAAGCCCTCCTTTCTTTTGATTGGAGGGTAGCCCCTCCAAAAAGTAGAGGGTAAGCCGCCCGGCTTTGTGGTTTCCCATGTTGTTATTATATAGTGCATTCTTGTACTTTGCAATACCAGCTTTTAAATATAGAACATATACGTAATGCACATATTTCGACAATAAAATCTATAATATTATGCGATATGACCAAGAAAATCTTAAAAATTTCAATGAAAACCAAAAAAAATTCTATGTTTTCTTTTCTGAATATTGTGTATAGTGTCAATATCAATAAAACGCACGGACGAAAATGGTGCACGGAAGGGAGAATATTTCAATGAAAAGAAAATTAGCAGTATTAGCAATGACAGCAGTATTAGGACTTTCTGCTGTTGCATGTGGTTCTGAACCAGCAAAAGAAGAAGGAAGCAAAACAGAGGAAACAGGAAAAACAGAAGAAGGCGGAAAAACAGAAGCTTCTGACGTTGCAAACAAAGACAAACCTTTAGTATGGTTCAACCGTCAGCCATCTAACAGTTCAACAGGCGAATTAGACAAGAATGCTCTTAACTTTAACAAAGATACATATTATGTAGGTTTTGATGCGAATCAGGGTGCTGAGCTTCAGGGACAGATGGTTAAAGAATACATCGAGAAAAACGCAGATACGATTGACCGTAACGGTGACGGTGTAATCGGATACGTTTTAGCAATCGGTGATATCGGACATAACGACTCTATCGCACGTACAAGAGGTGTTCGTAAAGCTCTTGGAACAGGCGTAGAAAAAGACGGCGCTATCAACAGTGAACCGGTAGGAACAAACGTAGACGGAAAACAGGGAGCAGTTAAAGATGGTTCCTTAGAAGCAGGCGGAAAGACATTTGTAGTTCGTGAGTTAGGTTCTCAGGAAATGAAGAACTCCGCAGGTGCTACATGGGATGCAGCTACAGCAGGTAACGCAATCGGAACATGGTCTTCTTCTTTCGGTGATCAGATTGATGTTGTTGTTTCTAACAACGATGGTATGGGAATGTCTATGTTCAATGCTTGGTCAAAAGAAAACAAAGTTCCTACTTTCGGATACGATGCTAACAGTGATGCAGTAGCAGCTATCGCAGAAGGATACGGCGGAACAATCAGCCAGCATGCAGACGTACAGGCTTACTTAACACTTCGTGTTCTTCGTAACTCCTTAGACGGTGTTGACATTGATACAGGTATCGGAACACCTGACGAAGCAGGAAACGTTCTTAGCGATAAAGAATATGTATACAAAGAAGACGAACGTTCTTACTACGCATTAAACGTAGCTGTAACAGCAGATAACTATAAAGAATTTACAGACTCTACTAAGACATTCGAGCCTGTATCCAAACAGTTAGATGAAAGCAAAGCTCCTAAAAAGAAAGTATGGCTGAACATTTACAACGCTTCTGATAACTTCTTAAGCTCCACATATCAGCCACTGCTTGAGAAATATGATGATCTTTTGAACCTTGATGTTGAATACATCGGTGGTGACGGACAGACAGAGTCCAACATAACAAACCGTCTTGGAAACCCAAGCCAGTATGACGCATTCGCAATTAACATGGTTAAAACAGACAATGCAGCTTCTTATACAGCATTACTGCAGTAAGTAGAACAGTAATACCTGTGGCAAGATGAAAGATAGAGGGTGTCGTGTTAAGGCAGTATTTAGATACGCCCTTAATGCGACAGCCTCTTTTAAATCTGACAGTGGCATATACCGTCAGATACCAATATAGAGATACAGGAGTAGAAAAGAATGGCAGATAAGAAAGATGAAGTTGTCTTATCGATACGCAATATGAGCAAGTCCTTTGGTCGAAACCGAGTTCTGGATCATATCAATCTGGATTTGAAAAAAGGAACGGTTATGGGACTTATGGGCGAAAACGGCGCAGGTAAGTCAACAATGATGAAATGTCTTTTTGGAACTTATCAGAAAGATGAAGGAAAAATCACTCTGGACGGCAGAGAAGTCAGTTTTTCAGGACCAAAGGATGCACTGGAAAACGGAATTGCCATGGTTCATCAGGAATTGAACCAGTGTCTGGAACGAAATGTTATGGATAATCTTTTCCTCGGACGTTATCCGGTAAATTCCGCCGGTATCGTTGACGAAGGAAGAATGAAAAAAGAAGCTTCCGAGCTTTTCAGAAAGCTGGGTATGACAGTAAACCTGACACAGCCTATGCGTAACATGTCAGTATCCCAAAGACAAATGTGTGAGATTGCAAAAGCAATTTCCTATAATGCAAAAGTAATCGTACTTGACGAGCCTACTTCTTCCCTGACAGTACAGGAAGTAGATAAATTGTTTGAAATGATGAGAATGTTAAAAGAACAGGGAATTTCTCTGATTTACATTTCTCATAAAATGGATGAGATTTTTGAAATTTGTGATGAGATTTCAGTTCTTAGAGACGGTAATCTGGTTATGACAAAAAGTTCAAAAGATACAGATATGAATGAACTGATTGCAGCCATGGTTGGACGTTCTCTGGAAAATCGTTTCCCACCGGTAGACAACAAGCCAAAGGATGTTATTTTATCCATTCAGCATTTGTCTACAAAATTTGAGCCTCACTTACAGGATATTACCTTTGATGTAAGAGAGGGAGAAATATTCGGACTTTACGGTCTGGTAGGTGCGGGACGTACAGAACTTTTAGAGACTATTTTTGGTATCCGAACCAGAGCGGCAGGACGTGTTTACTTCAACAACAAGCTGATGAATTTCAACAGCGCAAAAGAAGCAATGGATCACGGCTTTGCACTGATTACAGAGGAAAGAAAGGCAAACGGTCTGTTCCTGAAATGTGACTTGACATTCAATACAACCATTGCAAACCTGCCTCAGTATAAATCAGGTATTGCTCTTTCAGACTCCAAAATGATAAAAGCAACTGCCAACGAAATCAAAATTATGCACACAAAATGTATGGGACCGGATGATATGATTTCCAGTCTTTCAGGCGGTAATCAGCAGAAGGTTATTTTTGGAAAATGGCTGGAGCGCAGTCCTCAGGTATTCATGATGGACGAGCCGACCAGAGGAATTGATGTTGGTGCGAAATATGAAATTTACGACCTGATTATTCAGATGGCAAAACAGGGAAAAACGATTATCGTTGTTTCTTCAGAAATGCCTGAAATTCTGGGTATTACAAACCGTATTGGTGTCATGTCTAACGGACATCTTTCAGGAATTGTAAATACAAAAGAGACCAATCAGGAAGAACTTTTAAGACTCAGTGCAAAATACCTATAATGAGGGAGAAGAATAGATATGGCAAACGAAAATAGTAATATCCTTACTGCAGAGCAGGAAATGAAACTGCGTCAGCCGATAGAGGATTATGTTGGTAAAATTCAGAAAAAAATTGATGAATTAAGAGTAGACGGTACAGATAAAATCGTAGAAATCCAGAATGTTATGGACAGCATTAAGAGAGACCGTACTCTTACAAAAGGTGAAAAAGAAGACAGACTTGCAAAATGCAAAACAGAGCTGGACAAAGCAAAAGCAGTAGAAGCAAAGAATAAAGACGAAGTTTCCAAACTGATTGCCGATGCAGAAAATTATTTAAAAGAGCATTTTGATAAAGATTACTATCAGGCTGTAAAAGCAAGCTGTGCAGCAGAAAAAGCAGCTGCAAAAGCACGTCATCAGCAAAAAGTAGCAGAGCTGGAAAAAGAACACAAGGCTGCTGTGGCAAAGCTTTCTGACCATCAGGAAATCAAAGATGAAAATTATGTTTATAAAAACAGACTCTTTGATGCCAAGATGACAATGGAAAAAGAATTTCAGGCAGCAAAAGACAGAAGACATGCAGCATATTCTTATAAGTTCCACTTAATTGACTTACTGCGTATGTCCAAGTTTACTTTCATGGAAACAAGAGTACAGAAATGGGAAAACTACAAATATACATTTAACCGCAGAAACTTCCTTTTGCAGAACGGTTTGTATATTGCAATTCTGTTAATCTTCATTGCTCTGTGTATTATTACACCGATTGTAAAAGGCTCACCGCTTTTAACTTACAATAACGTATTGAATATCCTTCAGCAGGCATCTCCTCGTATGTTCCTTGCATTAGGTGTAGCAGCGTTAATCCTTTTAGCAGGTACAGACCTTTCCATCGGACGTATGGTTGGTATGGGTATGACAGCAGCAACAATTATTATGCACCAAGGTATCAATACAGGTGGTGTATTTGGTCATATTTTCGACTTCACAGGCATGCCTGTTATTGCAAGAGTTATTTTAGCATTGGTAGTCTGTATTGTTTTATGTACCTTCTTTACAACAATCGCAGGCTTCTTTACAGCGAAATTTAAAATGCATCCATTCATTTCAACAATGGCAAACATGCTGGTAATCTTCGGTATTGTTACTTACGCAACAAAAGGTGTATCTTTTGGTGCGATTGAAGCTACAATTCCAAACATGGTTATTCCAAAAGTAAATGGTTTCCCAACAATTATTCTGTGGGCTGTTGCAGCTATCGCTATTGTATGGTTTATTTGGAATAAAACAACTTTCGGTAAAAATCTGTATGCAGTAGGTGGAAATCCTGAAGCAGCATCTGTATCCGGTATTTCCGTATTCGGTGTAACCGTAGGCGCTTTCGTTATGGCAGGTGTTCTTTACGGATTTGGTTCTTGGCTGGAATGTATCAGAATGGTTGGTTCCGGTTCCGCAGCTTATGGACAGGGATGGGAAATGGATGCCATTGCAGCCTGTGTAGTAGGTGGTGTTTCCTTTACAGGTGGTATCGGTAAAATCTCCGGCGTAGTTGTTGGTGTATTTATCTTTACAGCGCTTACATATTCTCTGACAATCCTTGGTATTGATACAAACTTGCAGTTCGTATTCTCAGGTATCATTATCCTTGTAGCAGTTACACTTGACTGTCTGAAATATGTTCAGAAGAAATAGTTGTATATAATGAAATAAGCAGTTTTGTAAAAGAGCCAGATGCAGGTCTGGCTCTTTTATGTTATAATAATGCGAAATAAGAGTAAAAATACGGAGAAGAAATATGGATACATATACAGTGCTTTTAGTAGATGATGAAGAAGATGTAATACAGGTAATCATGAAGAAAATCAACTGGGAAGGTCTTGGCTTTTCTGTTATCGGATATGCCAATAACGGTGTGAAAGCGCTGGAAATGGTAGAAGAATTTCAGCCGGATGTGGTGATGACAGATATCAATATGCCATATATGGACGGAATGGAGCTGGCAGGGCATATCAAAGCAGATTATCCGGGTACAAAGCTTCTACTTTTTACAGGTTTTGACGAATTTGAATATGCCAAAGAAGCCGTACATCTGGAAGTAGAGGAATATATTTTAAAACCGGTAAATTCCATTGAGCTTACCAATGTATTTACCCAGTTAAAGATAAAGCTGGATCAGGAAATCAGTGAAAAGCGAAATGCGGAAATCTTAAAGAAATATTATCTGGAGTCACTGCCACTTTTACAGGCAAATTTCTATACCACGCTGATTGAAGGTCATATTCATGAAGAGGAGCTTGAGAAATATCTTTCAGATTATCAGATTTCTCTTTCCGGTCCTTTTTTCTGCTGTCTGGTTATTCACACGTCATCTTCTCAAGTGCCAAAGGATATTAATCCATTGCTTTTATCAGCTTCTGTGGAGAAGCAGGCAAAGGAATATCTGGGAGAAAAATGGAGAGCAAAGTGCTTTTCTTATCTGGGAAAGACGGTTTTGCTTGCTCAACTGGAAAAAGAAAATGAAATCTCAGAGCTGACAGATGAATGCGACCGTTTCTGCCGCTATGTACACCGAATAATCGGAGCAAATGTGACTGTTGGTATCGGACAGGTATGCAATCATATTTTGGATTTATCCAAGTCTTACAGCAGCGCCAGAGATGCCATTTCTTATCGTGTCCTTTATGGGACTTCAAGAGCAATTAACATTCAGGAGGTTGCACCCAGCGAGAAGAATAATCCGGGTTCCAGTCATGAGACAGAGCTGTCCCATTTATTTAAGATGATACGTCTGAAGGAAGAACCGGAAATTATAGAGGCTGTCCATGCTTATCTTCACAGCATTTCCTTTAAAGAAAAGTCTTTGCAGCAGCATCATTTGGATGTCATGGAGCTTCTCAGCGAGTTCTGTCGTTTTGCCGCCAATAATGATATTGTGCTGGATGAGCTTTCCAAAGATATGGGAGAACTGTATGGGAAAATATCAGACATGGAGCAGGATATGCTGGAGCAATGGATTGTAAATATTAGTGTTGCGCTACATGAAAAACTCCTCAGTGAGCGAAATACTTCCAGAAAATCCTTTGTAGAGAAAGCCAAGGATTATGTGCATAATAATTATGTAAATGAAGAACTTTCTCTGGATAGTATATGTGAGGCGTTGGGGGTATCCAATTCTTATTTCTCTACCGTATTTAAAAAGGAAACAGGAAAATCTTTTATCGGTTATCTTACAGATTACCGCATGGATAGAGCTTCCAGACTTTTACTGGAAACCAATGAAAAAAGTTATATTATCGGGAAAAAGGTAGGGTATACAGATCCAAACTATTTTAGCTACGTGTTTAAACGAAGGTTTGGAGTATCTCCTTCTAAGTACAGAACGGAGTACAAGGAAAGTGAAAAATAAGTATTTCAGACAACTGAAAAAAATGAAACCAAAAGAAATTCAGACCACAATTATGCTGGCTTTTTCCATTGTTTCTATTTCTATCATGCTGATTTTGGGAGTTATTCTGTATTTGCGGTTTTCCAATTCCGCAAGAGAGGAAACCATAAACGGTACGCAAAAGCTGATGGAGCAAACGGGGGAAAGCATGGAGGCATATTTGATGAGTATGCGTCAGATTTCCGACACAGTTTATTATAATGTAATTAAAGAAAATGATTTTGAAAACAGCAAACAGGAAATTCAAAGCGGCATGAACCTTTTGTATGAGGCAAATAAAGAAAACTTAAGAAGTATTGCGCTGTATAATGATTATGGAAGTCTGATTACAGCGGAACCGGTAGTTGCACAGAAGGAAGATCCGGATGTAACCGGTCAGGAATGGTATTTAAAAGCCACAGAAGAAATGGAAAATATGCACTTTTCCACGCCTCATATTCAAAATCTGTTTAACGATACAGCCAAAAGTTATTATTGGGTCATTTCTCTAAGTAGAGTTGTAGAGCTGACAAATCAGGGGATTCCCCAGTCTGGCGTATTGTTGGTAGACATGGATTTTTCCAGTATTTCCAGAATGATGAAACAGATCAATGAGGTAAACAACGGGCAATATTATTATTTATGTGACAGCAATGGAGAGATTATCTATCATCCCAGACAGATACAGATTAGTGATGGTATTTATGATGAGAATAATATACAGGCGGCAGTCTATAAGGATGGGGTTTACAATGAGTCTTTTAAGGGAGAAAACAGGAAAGTTGTGGTAAATACTATCAGCTATACAGGGTGGAAGCTGGTAGGCGTTATTCCTTATTCTACGTTTAATCACGGTATGGTAAATATCCGTTACTTTGTGGCAATGTTAATCTTACTGATGACTATGATGCTGGTAGTCATTAACCGTGTGGTTTCCCTTAGAATTTCCAGCCCAATTTTGAAGCTGAACCATTCTGTACGGGAGTACGAAGCAGGAGAAAAACCGGAAATTTATATTGGAGGCTCGCAGGAAATCCGCCATTTGGGGTATTCTATTCAGAAATCTTATGAGCAGATTGATGATTTAATGAAGAAAATCGTATTAGAGCAAAATGAGAGAAGAAAAAGCGAATTGGATGCTCTGCAAAGCCAAATTCATCCACATTTTCTGTACAATACACTGGAGTCTATTACATGGATGATTGAAGGGGAGAAAAATGATGAGGCTGTTTTTATGATTTCCCAGCTTGCAAGGCTGTTTCGTATCAGTCTTTCCAAGGGGCGCACAGTCATAAGCATCAAAGATGAATTACAGCATGCTCAAAGTTATATGAATATCCAGAAAGTACGATATAAAAATTCCTTTTCTGTTACTTTTGATGTAGATGAGAAACTCTATTCCTATTGTACGGTAAAGCTGATTTTGCAACCGTTGCTGGAAAATGCCATAAATTATGGCGTCAGTGGTATGGAAGATAGTGGAAAAATTATAGTGACAGGAAGGATGCAGGAGGACAAGATTATTTTGGCTGTTTGTGATAACGGATTGGGTATGCCGGAGGAAGAAGCTGTACTTGTATTGACAGACAGTAATCGTGTTCATAAGCATGGTTCCGGTGTAGGATTAGTCAATGTCAACAGTCGTATTCAGATTGTTTTCGGAAAGGAATACGGACTTTTGGTAGAGAGTGAACCAGATGAGGGAACGAGAGTTTCTATCTGTATTCCGGCAGTGCCTTATACTGAGGAAAATTGCAAGATATTGGAAAAAGGTCATATTATCAAGAGTACAGGGGAAAAAGAATGAAGAAGGATAAGAAAATGTTTATCTTCATAGAGGCTGTGTTGGGCACGATGGTGCTTTTTCTGGCATTTCTTATGTTGCGGGAGAAAAACGTAGATAAAAGTTATCAGATATCGGTAATCGTAGAAAATGCAGATGATACGCAGTGGTCTGCTTTTAAATATGGATTGAAGATGGCGGCAGAAGACAAGGGTGCTGAAATGGTTATGGTAAGTACAGGTGCATCTCTTAGTCAGGAAGAAGAAAAGAAGTTAATAGAAGAAGAAATTAAAAATGGTGCAGATGGAGTGATCGTACAGCCTGTATCGGGAGAAGACACACAGCAGATGTTAAAAAAAGTCGGCAATAAGGCAGAAATTATGCTGGTTGACGATATCTTGTCAGGAATAGAAAAATTTCCTGTAATACAGCCAGATGCCTATGCAATAGGGAAGACGCTGGTAGAGGAACTTTTGAAAGATTATGGCGGAAATCTGGAAGGAAAAACACTGGGAATTTTAAACGGAAAAGAAGGTTTGAAAAGCAGTGCAGAAAAAGAGAAGGGATTTATAGAAGCTTTGCAGGGGACAGGAGCTGAAATTGTCTGGTCAGATACCCAAATAACAGAGAATATGCCGGATGTAGACTTTGTAATTGCGCTGGATGACAACAGTCTTAGAGCAGCGGGAGAAATGGCGGCAGCGAATAATCTTCATGGTGCCATTGTTTATGGAATTGGAAATTCTACCCAGTCTGTTTATTATCTGGATATGGGAATAGCAGAATGTCTGGTAATTCCGGATACATTCAACGTAGGCTATCAAAGCTTGACAGAGCTGGTGAACAAGCTTGAGAAAGCATTTTATGAATATGAAAATCAAGAGATTTCTTATACGGTTATGAGAAAGGAAAATATGTTTTCAAAAGAAAATCAGGAAGTCATTTTTACTATGAGTCAGTAAAGTGAGGTAGAGCATGAGAAAAAGAAAATTGGCGGGGATAGGAGTTCTGCTTGGTGTGACAGCTCTGCTTTTTGGCGGTTGTAATGAGAAAGAAGCACCCCAAAAGCTTCGTGTAGGCGTGACCTATTATGACCAAAATGATACTTATTTGAATGAATTGATTGGGCTTTTTAAAGAAAGCTTAAAGGAGATAGAAAGCGATAAGCTGGAAGTGTCTGTAACCATACGGGATGCGGCAGGAGTACAGAAAAACCAGAACGATCAGGTCGAGGAGCTGATTGACGAGGGCTGTAACATTTTATGCGTAAATCTGGTAGACAGGGCAGACCCTTCTGAGATTATTGATTTGGCAAGAGAAAGTGAAGTGCCTATTATCTTTTTTAATCGAGAACCAGTGGCAGAGGATTTGCGTCAATGGGAGAAGCTTTATTATGTAGGGGCAGATGCAAAGCAGTCAGGTAAATTGCAGGGAGAGCTGGCTGTGGAGATGATAGAGGAAAATCCCCAAATTGATAAAAATAAAGACGGGAAAATTCAGTATGTGGTTCTGGAAGGAGAAATGGGACATCAGGATGCCATTATTCGGACAGAAAATGCCGTGAATACCTTAAAGGAAAACGGGATTGAAGTAGAAAAGCTCAGTTGTAAAATCGCAAACTGGAACAGAGCGCAGGCGCAGAACAGAATGGAGCAGATTATCGGGGAATATCAGAATAAGATTGAACTTGTATTGGGGAATAACGATGATATGGCGCTGGGAGCTGTGGACGCTTACAAAAAGTTAAATTATACCTCCGCAGCCCTGCCGGCTTTTATGGGAATTGACGGAACAGAGGCAGGCTTACAGGGCGTAGAAAATCAGGAATTATGGGGAACGGTATATAACGATAAAGAAGGACAGGCAAAGGCTATGGCAGAGCTGGCGGCAGCGTTATTTACAAGGGAAGGCATGGAAGATATTCACTTTCAAAATGAAAAATATGTGTACTTGCCCTATTACAAAGTAACGGCAGAAAATGTAAGCAAATTTACACAGGGAAATCTTGTGTCAGAATAAGGAAGAAACTGGATAAAAAAAGGAAAATTTGTCAGAAATCCCCTATACAAGAAGATGTAGGTTGTGTATAATAAAGGTATATTACAAAAGAGAGGAGTATATTATGGATTACGATGAAAGATTTCGGTCTGGGGATGAGTTTGATGACGAAGAATATGAGCGACGCCGTCAAGCACGTATGATGCGCCGAAGACAGGAACGTCTGAGGCAGATAAGACGCAGAAAACTTATGCGGATTGTTGTCATGGCAGGAGCGTTGGTGCTTGCAATCTTTCTGGTTGCAAAAGGGGTTACGGCATTGACTTCAGGCTTTGGCAAGAAAAAGCCGACGGAAATCAGCAAAGAGGTAAAGGCTGAAACGAAAAAGGGAGAAATTCCGGCAGCAAAACAGCCGGTCCTGAGCGCTTCGGATATTCAGAAGCTCTCAGGAGATATGACTATCTTTGGCTGGCAGACAGATGAAACGGGAAAATGGTATCGAAATGCGGACGGCACCTTCTTTGAAGCGGGTTGGAAGGAAATTGACGGAGCAAAATACTATTTTGATGAAAATGGCTATGTAAAAACCGGTTGGTTGGAGCTTGACGGAAAAGACTACTATTTTGACGAAGAAGGGCGTTATGATAGCAGTAAGGTTCGTCCAATGGTAGCGTTGACTTATGACGATGGACCGGGAAAATATACAGATAAGCTTTTAGACTGTCTGGAAGAAAATAATGCAAAGGCAACCTTTTTCATGTTAGGTGAAAATGCGGAAAAATATCCTGATGTTATAAAAAGACTGTACGACAGTGGCATGGAATTGGGAAATCATACATACGACCATCAGATGCTTCCAAGCTTGTCATCTGAGCAAGTTACAGAGGAAATCGGTAAGACCAATAGTATTATTGAAAATGCGGCAGGTGTTCCGGCAGACAGTTTAAGACCTCCTGGTGGAAGCTTTAATGAAAGCGTACAGGAATTGGCTGGTATGCCGATTATAAAATGGAGCTTAGATACAAAAGACTGGAAGACAAAAAGTGCAGATACGACATATCAGAAAGTTATAGATAATGTTCAGGATGGTTCTGTTGTTTTAATGCACGATATTCATGAATGGTCGATAGAAGCTTCCCTGCGTTTAATTCCTGAATTGGTAGAGAAGGGCTACAAATTAGTGACTGTACAGGAGCTGGCAGCAGCAAAAGGAATTGAATTAAAAGACGGCGAAGTATATTATTACTTTGGCGAAGGAACACAAGAAGTAGAATAAAATAAATGCTCTTTTTGTATAGAGAAGCTGGGGGCTTACTATACAGAAAGGGCATTTTTTATTCCACGGGAATTTACCTTGATAAAACACTACAAAGCTGATATGATAAAACTAATAAAGTTTCAATGAAAAACCAATGGGGAGGTAGCGTATATGAAGAAAAGATTAGCGTTTATTATGGCAGGATTATTGTGTGTAGCTTCTTTGGTATCTTGTAAATCTTCCAATCCTTCAGAGGGAAATAAGAAGGAGGAAACGCCGGAGGTGGTAGAGGACACCAGAGACCATTCCAAGATGATTATTGCGATTTCGGAAAGCCAGAAAGAGTTTTATAGCATGGCAATCGCAAAGTATGTGCAGTTTCATCCGGAGACGGAAATTGACGTTGAAGTTATTCCGCATATGAACAATGCACCCACAGAGGAAAACGAAAAATAAAGAAAGAAATGAAGGATATGCAGGTGCAGATTATGGCAGGCAAAGGCCCTGATGTTTTTCTTTTGGATGAAGAGAATGTCGTATTGCCGGATATGGTAAAAAGCAGTTACAACGGGGTATTTTTAGATTTGAATACAGTAATAGAGGGATTAGCAGATATGCCGCTTAATCAAACTGTATTAAAAGCGGGGGAAGTTGATGGGAAACAGTATTTTCTGCCATTGGGATATATGCTGCCGGGAATTGCTGTGACTCAGGAGATGTTAGGAGACTGGACACCGTCATCTGACCAGCCGGATAAATTTCTAAAAGAGGTTTCTTCTCATACAGGCGTGAAAGGATTTCCGGCGGAATTTTATCTAACACAGTATATAGCGGGACTTTTCGGAACGTCTGTTTTTGACTATGAAGAAAAAACAATTACTTTTTCGAAAGAATTGCAGAATATAACAGAACTGTTAGCAGAGAGACAGGAGCTTTCTTTTGATGAAGCAGAGGAATTACCCAATGTGATGATAATGGGACATTCCGTAGAGAGTTCTTTAACGGAACTTATGAAACGGTCTTTTGCTTCTGATACAGATGTTAAATTCCTTCCATTTCCAAACGGGGAAAAGGGAGTAAACGCACAGGTCAATGTGTTTGCGGCAGTTCGGGCAAACAGTGATTATGCTTCACAGGCAGGAGATTTTTTAGAATTTTTATTATCCAATGAAGTGCAGGGAAGTACAGGTTGGGAGAAATTTGGAAATGGAAAGAGATTTACAGCTATTCCTGTGAATAATAATGCTGTTGTACCGGCATACAAGTATTGGCTGAGTTCAGGAACAGAAGAATATCAGGAAGAAGCTGCCAAAAAGGCAGAGGAGCTGTTTCAGATTACACAGCAGGTTACGACAGCTCGTTTCTGTCAATATGAAAATTCTCTGATTTTTGATGCAATCTTTATGACCAGTGAAGAGAGTTCTGTGGAGAAAAAGCTGGATAATTTAAAAGATGAATTACGCTTCTATTTTGATGAATAAGAGGGAGGCGTTCTATGAAAAATAGATATCATTTGCTGGAAAGGAGAAAAAAGCTCACAGGACTTTTGTTGGCAGCGCCGGTTTTATTGGGAACTTTTGTTTTCTTTTTGCTGCCGTTTGCTATATGTGTGAAGTATTCTTTTACTTTTGGTGTGGGTGGAGCTTACTTTGTAGGGCTTGATAATTACAAAGAGGTTTTTTCTTCTTATGCGTTTCAGTTGGCAGCTGCAAATACACTGCGGTTTCTGGTTATTGGCGTTACCTTAAATCTTGTGCTGAGTTTTTTTATTGCACTGCTGATAAAGAAAGGATTGGCGGGAAGTCGCTTTTTCCGCTACATCCTTTTGCTGCCTTTGGTGCTTCCCATAGCCAGTGCTGTTATGGTTATTCAAGTATTTTTTGCAGAGACAGGGATTATCAATCATTGGCTGATATCCATAGGAGTGCCGATGGTGCAATGGATGGAAGGGCCAAGTGCCTTTTATGTATTACTGGGCTTGTATATATGGAAAAGCTTCGGATATAGTGTGATTTTGTTGTTATCCGGTCTGAATACCATTCCGGAGGAATTTTATCAGACGGCGGCGGTGGAAGGAGCAGGAAGTTTGAAAAAGCTGGTTTCTATTACATTGCCAATGATGGCTCCACATTTTTTTCTGGCAGCAGTTATGGGTATTGTAAATGCTTTTAAATCTTATCGTGAAGCGTTTCTTTTAGGGGGAAAGCACCCGCATGACAGTATTTATATGATACAACGATTGTTATTGCTTCTTCTTTCAAAGAGCTTTATAATTTGTTTTACGCAAATACGCTATATTTGTATATGTCAAAGCAGTATTCTGTTTTGTAAAAGAAACTTTGCTAAGATGTAAAAGGATTTTGATAGACTTCCAGCGAAAGAAATATGATAATGCTGTTTGAAAGGAGGACAGATTTGAAATGAATATAGGAGAACAAATAAATAATCTGCGAAAAAAACATGGTTTAAGCCAAGATGATTTTGCAAATTTATTTAATGTTTCCAGACAGACGGTTTCTAATTGGGAAAATGGTAAAAGTTATCCAGACTTAGAAATGATTATAAAAATAAGTGATTATTTCAAAATTTCTGTTGATGAATTATTAAGAAATGATGTTCAGAGCGAAGAAAAAATTGATAATGAAAAAAAGGTAAAAAAGAGATATCTTATTTTATTACTGGTTTTATGCTTTTTAGGAGCAATGATTATTTGGGGATTGTATGGTAAATATCAAGATAGTGTAGCAGTTAATTTTACAATGGAAAAGCATGAAACTTATAAAAATAATGAAACCAAAGAACAATCTATAAACATTGCAAACGGATATTTTTCGGTTCCTAAAGATGAAAAACTCAGTGTACAAGTAAAGGGCGATACTGACGATGGTAAACTTCATGTTACCATTACAAATCAAGACAATAAGGTTTATTATCAATTAGACGGTCAAGAGCTGAACGATTTACAAACTTTATATTTTGAAAAAGGTTCCTATATTATTCAAATCGTTGCTGATGATTATACAGAGGACATTATAAGTCTTGAATATAACATTGAAATAAAAAATTAAAAGCAAATCATCAGTTATAACAAAATGAAAAAATTTATTTCGGGAAGCACATTAAAAATATTGGCAATGATTTTTATGGTAATCGACCACTTTGGACAAGTGGTGTTAAAAAATGGAATTATTCTAAATGCTCCATATTCTATGTTTACAGATGAGCAATTTGATATGTTAATGTCCGCTGTCAATATTTGTCATATTTTAGGTAGAATTTCATTCCCTATCTTCTGCTTTCTGTTAGCAGAGGGATTTTTTCATACGCATAGTCTTAAGAAATATATTTTAAGCTTAGGAATTTTTGCGTTTATTTCTGAGCCTATTTATGATTTAGCCAATACAGGAAATTTATTCAGTTTGGAACAGCAAAATGTTTTATTCACGTTGTCATTAGGTCTGATTGTATTAACAACCATAAATAAATTTAATAAAAATGTAGTAATCTCTTGTGCAACAATAGTGATAGGGGCGTATATTTCATATATTTGTAATTTAGATGGCTGGTATTATGGAATAGCTTTAATCAGCGTATTTTATCTTTTTCATGATATGCCGGTACTAAAATATACTGCTTCTATTCTAGTATAGAATAAATTAAATTTCTGCTATATATTTTTGAGATGATGTATGGTAAAATAGTGTTATCAAAGAAAGGATGAACGCTATGAGAAAAACATATCTTCCTCTGTCAGATGAAGACAGGAATTACCTTAAATCATTATCAAAAAAGAGAACGATTCAGGCTCAAGTTGTGGATCGTGCCAGAATCCTTTTATATAAAGCCGATGGAATGACATTCCAACAAATTGCTGATAAACTTGCAATCAGCACTGCCACGGTACGCCTATGTGTTTCGAAGTTTCATAAAGGCGGTTTGGATGCTGCACTGTTTGATGTTCAGCGTTCTGGACGTCCATCCGAAATCACCGACGATGCGAAAGCATGGATGATCAGTATTGCGTGTCAGAGACCGGCAGAACTCGGTTATGCGCAGGAATTGTGGACATTGGCTTCTCTCCATAAATACATTCAGAAACATGCAGAGGAGGCGGGATATCCAAGACTTTCAACCGTTACGAAACCTTATATCCAGAAATTCCTCAGGGAACAGGATATGAAACCCTTTAAAATCAAATATTACTGTGAAAAGCGGGATCCTGATTTTGAAACAAAAATGCATGAAGTCCTGCTGGTTTACAAACAGATTGAAATGCAGTTTGATGAAAATGGTGATCTCATTGTTCCAGACGATTATAAATTGACGATTACGGTGTCCTATGATGAGAAACCGGGTATTCAGGCAATCTCCAATACTGCACCAGATTTACGCCCGACACCAGAACACGGAGAGGTATATCGTGATGCAGAATACAAACGTCTTGGAACGCTCTCTTTGCTGGCAGGCATTGATCTGCTTACAGGAGAAGCCATCCCGTTAGTAAGTGAAACCCATAAGAGTTCTGATTTTATTGAGTTTTTAAAGATACTGGATAAAAAATATCCATCACAGGATACCATTCGGATTATTCTGGATAATCATTCAGCACATACTTCTAAAGAAACACGGTGCTTTCTGGATACTATGCCAAAGGGACGTTTTAAATTTGTATTTACACCAAAACATGGCTCATGGTTAAATATGATTGAAAGCTTCTTCAGTAAGATGACCAGACAGATGCTTCATGGAATTCGTGTTAATAGCAAACAGGAATTGGAAGAACGAATTTACAAGTATTTTGACGAAATAAACCGTGAGCCTGTAGTTTATCACTGGAAGTATAAAATGGATGAAATCAGTGAAGAGGAAGCGGCATCGGTTTAATATAGCAATTATTTATTATTCGCTGTACTAGTTATGTATATTTGTGGATTGAATTTCACAATAAGTGGATTTGTTGACATATATTTGTTGACGGCTGTATTATCGTTACTGTTTATTTCAATGTATAATGGTAAGCGTGGAATAAAAATGAAATATTTCTTCTATATTTTTTATCCCGCTCATTTGTGTATATTCTACTTCGTGAGATTAACGCTTACTAAAATATTATAGTATTGGCAAATATGAGAATTTTAAGCTAAACAATATCGGAAAAGGTATACTTTCTTTTAAAATGTAAATTTGATTTTGAATTGCTAAAAAACACTTATAAGCAAATTTCATTATAATAGTTAATGATATAAAAAACTGCTATGGAGAAAAATCTCACAATAGCAGTTTCTTTTATGAAAAATATTTATTTTTTAAAGCCCTGTCTTTTTCTTAAACGGGAGTCTAAAATTTTCTTACGGATACGCAGAGAGTCCGGTGTGATTTCCAGAAGCTCGTCTGTATCAATAAATTCCAGCGCCTGTTCCAGACTTAAAATCTTAGGCGGAGTCAGCTTTAAGGCTTCGTCAGCGGAAGAAGAACGGGTATTGGTAAGGTGTTTTGTCTTACATACGTTTAATTCGATATCTTCTGCCTTACCGCTCTGTCCGATAACCATACCGCTGTATACTTTTTCGCCCGGTCCGATAAAGAGTGTACCACGGTCCTGTGCAGAGAAGAGACCATAAGCTACGGACTCACCTGTTTCAAAAGCAATGAGAGAGCCCTGTTTGCGGTACTGTAAATCGCCCTTGTATGGAGCATAGCCGTCAAATGCAGTATTTAAAATACCGGAACCTTTGGTTGAGGTCATAAATTCGCCTCGGAAACCAATGAGCCCTCTGGAAGGAATGTTAAATTCCAGACGAGTCGTTCCGTCACTGGCAGGGCTCATACCCTGAAGTTCACCTTTTCTCTCGCTTAAACGCTGGATAATTGTACCGGAAAATTCCTCAGGAACATCCACATAAGCAATTTCCATAGGCTCTAATTTTCTTCCACGTTCATCCTCGTGGTAGATAACTTCTGCTTTACTTACGGCAAATTCATAGCCTTCACGTCTCATGTTTTCAATTAAAACAGATAAATGAAGCTCTCCACGTCCGGAAACCTTAAAGCAATCTGTGCTTTCAGTGTCTTCTACACGAAGGCTGACATCTGTGTTTAATTCACGCATCAGACGTTCTCTTAAATGGCGGGAAGTGATAAATTTACCTTCCTGTCCTGCGAACGGACTGTCATTTACAATAAAGTTCATGGAAATGGTAGGCTCTGAAATTTTCTGGAACGGAATTGGCTCCGGATTTTCAGGGGAGCAAAGGGTATCTCCGATATGAATGTCCGCAATACCGGAAATGGCAACGATCGAGCCGATACCCGCTTCCTTTACCTCAACCTTATTTAAGCCTTCAAATTCATAGAGCTTGCTGATTTTTACTTTTTTCATTTTATCAGGGTCATGGTGGTTTACCAGCATAACCTCTTGATTAACGGAGAGCTTTCCGTTTTCCACTTTACCTACACCGATACGCCCCACATATTCGTTGTAATCAATGGTGCTGATTAAGGTCTGTGTAGGTGCATCCGGGTCACCGGTAGGTGCAGGAATGTATTTTAAGATTGTTTCAAATAAAGGTTCCATGCTTTCCGGTGTATCGCTTAAATCCAGAACAGCGTGTCCTGCTTTTGCAGACGCATATAAGAACGGGCAGTCTAGCTGTTCGTCAGATGCGTCTAAATCCATGAGAAGCTCTAAAACCTCGTCAATTACTTCATCAGGACGAGCCTCCGGACGGTCAATCTTGTTAATACATACAATAACATGAAGGTCTAATTCCAGAGCTTTTTTCAGAACAAATTTTGTCTGAGGCATAGCGCCTTCAAAAGCATCTACTAAAAGGATAACGCCGTCTACCATTTTTAATACACGTTCTACTTCACCGCCGAAATCCGCATGTCCCGGTGTATCAATAATGTTGATTTTTGTATCCTTGTAATATACGGCAGTGTTTTTGGATAAAATGGTAATACCACGTTCTCTTTCAATATCGTTGGAGTCCATGACACGTTCCTGTACTGCCTGATTTTCACGGAAAACACCGCTCTGGCGAAGAAGCTGGTCAACCAGAGTTGTTTTACCGTGGTCAACATGGGCAATAATCGCCACGTTTCTGATATCTTCTCTTGCTGTTTTCATAATTAACCTCTTTTCTCTTTATGCTGTCAAGGTATTATTTAAATCAATAACACCTATATTTCCAGTAAAATCCGGATTTTATTCTATCATACTTAACTGTAAATACAAAGGGGGAAAAAGATTTTTTTAAAAATTTTAAAAAAAGTGGTTCTAAAACAGCAGGCAGGTGAATAGATATGATATAGACAAGATACCAGAAAGAGGAAGGGGAAACAAATCATGGCAGATAAAATTATTGAAAACAATCAGGTGTCCATTATGGGAAAGGTAGCGTCAGGCTTTACATTCAGTCATCAGGTATACGGAGAGGGATTTTACCTGGTAGACGTATTGGTGAAGCGACTCAGCGACTCCGAGGACAGAATACCTTTGATGGTTTCAGAACGTCTGGTAGACGTTACACAGGATTATGAAGGGGAATACATTATGGTGCAGGGACAGTTCCGTTCCTACAATCGCCACGAAGAGAAGAAAAACAGACTGGTACTTTCTGTTTTTGTAAGAGAGCTGACTTTTGTAGAGGAGGCAGACGACTCCATTAAAACAAATCAGATTTTTCTTGACGGTTATATCTGTAAGCCTCCGGTATATAGGAAAACACCGCTGGGAAGGGAAATCGCAGACCTTTTATTGGCAGTGAACCGTCCTTACGGAAAATCAGACTACATACCCTGTATATGCTGGGGAAGAAATGCCCGTTACGCATCCGCATTTGAGGTGGGCGGTCATGTGTTGATTTGGGGCAGAATTCAGAGCAGGGAATATATTAAGAAATTAGGAGAAAATGAGACAGAAAAGAGAGTGGCTTATGAGGTTTCTGTGAGCAAATTAGAATATGCAGATTAAAATAGTCAAGTTTGATTGTTAGGTTGCAATATTTGCTTAGGTGTAGTAATATATACACAACTCTTAATAAAGTAAAATAAGGAAAAGGCAGTCTGTAAGAGGTGTATAATTATGGATGAAGAAAAGGGATTGACGCAGATTTACTGCGGACCGGGAAAAGGAAAAACAAGTGTAGCAATCGGTCAGGCAATTCGTGCAGTAGGTTATGGGAAGCGGGCTATTGTAATTCAGTTTTTAAAAGGGAGAGCCACTTCTCGACTAGATTATCTAAATGCAATGGAGCCGGAGGTTCGTCTGTTTCGATTTGAGAAAAAAGATAAGTTTTATGAGGACCTGACAGATGAAGAAAAGAAAGAGGAAAATCTGAATATCCGAAACGGTTTAAATTTTGCACGAAAAGTATTGCTGACAGAAGAGTGTGATATGCTAATTCTCGATGAAATTCTGGGGGCTTTAGAGTTTGGCATTGTTTCAGAAGAAGAAATCGAAAGTCTTATTCAGGCAAAGGATTATGAAACAGAGCTGATTATGACAGGAAATGTTGTGACAGAAGCTTTGAAAAATGCAGCGGACAGAGTGGTTTCACTGGAAGTTATTAAATAAGCTGCAAATCAAAGTACATATACAAAAGAAATAGGAACAGGACAATAAGGAGGAAGAATATGTCTATTTTTACAGGTGCGGGTGTAGCGATTGTAACGCCAATGAAAGAAAACGGAGAAGTAAACTTTGAGAAATTAGGAGAAATTCTCGAAGAGCAGATTGCAGGACAAACGGATGCAATTATTATCTGCGGAACAACAGGAGAGTCTTCAACCCTGACCCATGAGGAACATTTAGACGCAATCAAATATACCATTGATAAAGTAAATAAAAGAATTCCTGTTATTGCAGGAACAGGCTCTAACTGTACACAGACAGCGATTTACCTTTCACAGGAGGCTGAAAAATATGGGGCAGACGGACTGCTTTTAGTAACGCCATATTATAATAAAGCAACTCAGAAAGGTTTGATTGAACATTATACAGCAATTGCAAATTCTGTAAAGCTTCCGATTATTTTATATAATGTAGCAAGCCGCACAGGATGTAATATTGAGCCGAAGACAGCGGCTTATCTGGCAGAGCATGTGGAAAATATTGTAGCAATTAAAGAAGCTTCCGGAAATATTTCTCAGGTAGCTGAAATTGCGGCTCTGACACAGGGAAAGATGGATATTTATTCAGGAAATGACGACCAGATTGTACCAATTCTCTCTTTGGGAGGAAAAGGTGTAATCTCTGTACTTTCCAATGTAGCGCCCCAATATACACATGATATTGTGGCAAAATTCATGGAAGGAAAAGTGGAGGAAAGCAGGGATATGCAGTTAAAAGCGCTGCCTCTTATTCATGCACTTTTCTGTGAAGTAAATCCAATTCCTGTAAAAACAGCTTTAAACCTTATGGGAAAAGAAGTAGGTCCTCTGCGTATGCCAATGACAGAAATGGAAGAGGCTCATCAGGAAGTTCTGAAGAAAGCTATGAAGGATTTTGGTATAGAATTAGCTTAAATTAGCATAAGAGCTTTGTAATATGCAAAAGAAAAGAGGAAAAAAGATGGTCAGAATAATAATGAACGGCTGTAACGGTCACATGGGACGTGTGATTTCAGAGCTTGTAGAGAAAGACGAAAATGCAGAAATTGCAGCAGGAATTGATGTTGCAGATATGAAAATTTATAATTATCCGGTTTATACAAATGTTTTTGACTGTGATAAAGAAGCTGATGTTATGATTGATTTTTCTTCTCCAAAGGCAACAGACAATGTATTAAAGTATTGTGTGGAGAAAAAGCTCCCGCTGGTTCTGTGCACAACAGGCTTGTCTGAGGAACAGTTAAGCTGTGTGAATGAAGCAGCCAAGGAAACAGCAGTGCTTCGCTCTGCAAATATGTCTTTGGGAATTAACACGCTGTTAAAGCTTTTGCAGGATGCCGCAAAGGTGCTGGCAACAGCAGGATTTGATATGGAGATTGTAGAGCGTCATCATAATTTAAAGGTGGATGCTCCAAGTGGAACAGCTCTTGCCCTTGCTGACAGCTTAAATGAGGCAATGGATAATGAATATCATTATGTCTATGACAGAAGTCAGAAAAGAGAAAAAAGGGATGAAAAGGAAATCGGAATTTCAGCAGTTCGTGGCGGAACGATTGTAGGTGACCACGAAGTAATCTTTGCAGGTCCTGATGAAGTAATTGAATTTCGACACACTGCTTATTCTAAGACTGTCTTTGCAAAAGGTGCAGTGGAAGCTGCAAAATTTTTAAGCGGAAAACCGGCAGGCTTATATAATATGAGTCATGTCATTAACAAATAAATTGTTTTGTAATGGTGTATAAAACAGTTTTATTTGCAGATATTAACAGCAGAACTTAATAGAAAGGAGTTTCATGAAATGAAAAAACTGATATTAGGACTGCTGTTATCAACCATGCTTTGCGTAACTGCCTGTGGCAACGATACAACAACGGATAAGAATACAACGGACAAGGGCGTTGTAGGTGATACCGGCGAGGCTTTAGAGGACGGTGCGGAAGAATTGGGAGATGATGTCCGAGACGGAGTAGAGGGCGTGGGAGATACGCTTGAACGAAATATGGACAATGCCACAGGAAGCGAAAATTCATCAGAGAACAGTAATGCAATGGGAACCGGAAACGGAAACGCAACAAGATAGAAAGAAAGAGTCTGTTTTTTAGCAGGCTCTTTTTCTGTATGTATAGAGTATACAAAATATAATCATTTTGTAAATTTTCTAAAAACTATTGAATAAAGAGAGAAATATTGGTATAATAATAGCACATTACAAGAACTGGTAAAGCTCTTGTAAAATATACGTAAAAGGGGTTGGACATAATGAAGTTTATTATAAGTGGAAAGAATATTGAGGTTACACAGGGGCTTAGAAGTGCAGTAGAGGATAAGCTGGGAAAACTGGAAAAGTACTTCACGTCTGACACAGAGATTATTGTTACTTTAAGTGTTGAAAAAGAAAGACAGAAAATCGAGGTTACCATTCCTGTAAAAGGAAATATCATCCGTTCCGAGCAGGTAAGCAGTGATATGTATGTTTCCATCGATTTGGTAGAGGAAATTATCGAAAGACAGTTAAGAAAGTACAAAAATAAAATTATTGATAAAAAACAAAGTGCAGGATTTCAGCCTGAATTTGTTGAAAAGGATTACGAGGAAGATACAAACGAAATTAAAATTATCCGTACAAAGAAATTTGGTTTCAAACCAATGTATCCGGAAGATGCATGTGTACAGATGGAATTGCTGGGACATAATTTCTTCGTGTTCTTAAATGCAGAGACAGAGGAAGTAAATGTAGTTTATAAGAGAAAAGGAAATACTTACGGATTAATTGAACCAGATTTTGGTTGATGAATAGAATAAGGTGAGGAAGACGCCCCAATGGCAGTAAATGCCATTGGGGTTTTTGTGTTTTGAGGCTTTCTATTGTGGTAACAATAAAGAACAATGTTAAGTAATAAAAATACAATGTTAGCTAGAAAAAAGAGAAACATTTGAAGGCGAAAAAATCATGAAAAATTATAATGAACATAAGATAAAAAATAAACAAAAAAATATTGTGAAAAATATATAAAAATAGAGTGTAAATTTCTGTATTTATAATGAAAATAATAAGCGGTAAAAGAAAAATATTGCCAAAAGGTATTAAAAGTGTATAATTATAGGAAAGGTAACAAAATAAATGTTAAGTAAAGGTTGCCAATATTAAAAGCATAAAGAAAGGGGACAACAATGAAGAAAAAAATCTTGAAAAAGACCATGGCTACAATGTTAAGTGGTGTTTGCGTGGTGTCAGGGGTTGTAATACCCACAGATACAACTTACGCCGGTGCAGGACTTGGATATTGGCCGGAGGATTTACCTGTTCCGAACCAATATTATTATCAAAATGAGTCTTTGCAGCCTTATGGCACATGTCTTCAGGTAGGAGAATTGAAGAACTGGAGCCCGGACAATGACCCGGATGCACGTTATAATCGAAGCGCAATTCCGCTTCAGGAGCGTTACATGGGACCGAATGTCAATCCATTAGCTTCCAGAGATGCGAAAATTATGCCGCTTGCCATGTCAAATGCAAGAGCCAGTGAAGCTCCTTCACAGGGAGGCGACGGAGATTTCGTATATGCTTTCAATAACTTCCAGTATGTGGATACTTATAACTTCTGGGGAGGTTCTTCCGCGGAAGGTCCAATTGCAATTCCTTCACCGGAGCACATTGACTCTGCTCACAGAAACGGTGTTATGGCAACCGGAACAATTTTTATTCCATGGGGAGATGAAGCCTATGGAAGTCAGTTTGTTCGTGAACTGACAGAAAAGGATGCACAGGGAAATTTTCCATGTGCGGACAAGCTGATTGAGATTGCTCAGTACTACGGATTTGACGGATATATTTTTAATGCAGAGTCCGGTACAGGGGTTGCGGGATTTAAAGAATTTTTGATTTATATGCAGGAGAAAGCGCCTGAAAATTTCCGTATCAGTTGGTATAACGGTAGAGGCACTTTAAATCAAGGAGATATTCAGTCATGGATGCAGGACGGTGAAGACAGAATTACCGATGAATGGTGGCTGGATATGTCCGGTGCAGGAGATGTGGACAGCACCATTGATGTAGCTTATGGCGCTGACAGAGATAAGTGGGATATTCATTCTACATGGGAATATATTCCGATGGAAGACGGGGCAAAAGGTGGAGATTATCAGGCAAGACTGGATGAAGACGGAAAACTGAAAATTTCTTTGGGTATTTTAGCTCCTACTTCTACACTGACACAGTCTAAAAATTCCGATGACTTTATGAATGTACAGGATCAGGAACTTTGGGTAGGACCGGATTTGGATCCATCTTCCACCAACAGACCGGAAGATGAATTCTGTGGTTTTGCTAATCTGGTAGCAGACCAGACACCGATTATCGGAACAGATTTTGTCACACACTTTAACCCTGGAAATGGATATAAATTCTATGAAAACGGAAAAGTGACAGGAAAAGAAGACGGTTGGCACAACCGTTCCTTAACAGAAGTTCTTCCTACATGGCGTTGGATTGTAGACGCAGAAGAAGGCGCTTCTAAGGTAACGCCGAAAATTGATTACGAAGATGCTTACTGGGGCGGAGCTTCCATGAAAATCAGCGGAGATTTAACAGCAGGAAAACCAAACCACATTAAGCTTTACAGTACACAGCTTGACATTCAGGATAATTCTGCTTTTGAACTTGTGTACAAGACAAAGAAAAATGCAGATGTGAAATTATCCGTAGGCTTATGCTTTGGCGATACTTATGACGAAGAAAACTTTGAATTTTATCCGGTAGAGGTAAAAGGAAACGGAGAATGGCAGGAAGCATCTATTCCGCTGGCAAATAAAGCGGGAGAAAAAGCTATTGCAATTTCTCTGAAGCTGGAGTCTGCAAAAGGCGTCAAGGACTATGATATCAGCATTGGTAAATTAGGTGTTGTTACAGATAAATCAAAACCGGAAGCACCGGGTGAAATTGCTTTAGACGATGTGATTTATCCGACAGATACAACAGCAGAAGCCAGAATTTACTGGGAAAAAGGAGAAAACTCTTTTATTGATATTATCCATAGAGTCGGACCTGACGGAAAAAAAGAGTTTGTAGGGGCTACACCTTCTGACGCATTTTATATTCCAAAATACAGAAAGCTGGAAGGAGAAAAAGAAGCTACCTTTGAAATTACTTCTATCAGTGAAAACGGTGTAGAAGGTAAATCCAAACAGATTAAAATTCAGTGGCCTGAGGAAGTTCCAAACGGCTATGGACCGGAAGCAGATTTGGGAACAAACCTTGCACTTCGTGCACCGGCTGTTACAGATGTTTCCTGTGCGGCAGACGGACCGGTAGATAAGATTAATGATGGCGTTATTCCTTCCAGTAAATGGTGTGGATTAAGCACAAACGGAAGCGCTTACCTTGACTTAGGAAAAGAAGTGGACATCAGCCGCTGGGTTGTATACCATGCAAACTGCCGAGGTGCAGGAGAGGGTGTCAGCTATAATACTGTTGATTTTGAACTCCTTTATGCAGGGGATGACGGAGCGGAAGTTTTAGACCCGACAGATGAAAAAGCAGCAGAAAGAGTGAAAAACTTAGAATATAAAGAAGCGGATACAGTAAAAGGAAATAAGCAGAATATAACAGACAGAAACTTAAATGAGCCTATCAAAGCACGTTATATTAAGCTTCATGTAACAAAATCCGATAACACACCTTGGTCTGCAATTCGTATTTATGAATTACAATTATACGAAAATGCAGGAGAAGGAAGCGTTGCAGTTTCTCCGTCACCGCTGGAAAGAAACGTAACTGTTTATAACAATAAAGGTGAGCAGGATAAAGTGATTATTGACAATGTAAGCATGCTGTATTCTGAAGGAACTTATCCAAACGGAAGCGTAGATGAGAAAACGGGTGTTGTTTCCTTATACGACAGTATGGATGCAAAAGAACCGATTGCACAGGTTCGTGCAGAACAGCCTGACAATGTGTATAAACAGTATGCAATGGGTGTTGCTGCTTTCGATAATGTGAAGTTAAATCCAAATGGCGGCCGTCTGTGGTATTCAGTACAGGACGCATCAACAGGCGAAATTGTAAACAGTCAGAGAACAAGTGTTGCATATCCACCGGAAGACGGTGAGAAAATTCCGCAGGGCGAGGCAAAAGTTTTTGCAAGAACAGGTGGTGTAAATCTGACAAATCCTTATGGTGCATTGGAAATTACAGGACTTCCAAAAGATGCAGTGGTAAAAGTGTATGCAGATGAGAATGCAGAAAAACCGATTTTGACATCTGCACCGGCAGGAGAAGATCAGACAGTTGTTTTAGAAGAAGTTCCTCTTACAGAAGCAGGCGGAAAAGTATTCTATACTATTCATGCACCAAAGAAACCGGATACAGAGCGTTTGGCGCTGGAATACGGAAAAGTTTCAGAATTGTCGGCTTACCAGTCAGACCTTGTAGAAATGGTAAATATGTATGAACGCAACTTTGATGAAAATGATTTTATTGCTTCTACATGGGGTGCATTTGAAACAGCACGCAGCAATGCAGCGGCTTTAATTGGAAAAGATGTTACAAAAGCCCAGGCAGATGCGGCAAGAGAAGTATTAAAAGATGCAGAATGCGGACTTTTAAGAGATGCCGATAAATTACGTATCTTAGAGGTTTGTGCAGAATATGAAGCAAATAAAGACCATTACTCAAAAGAAAGCTGGGAAACATTTAAACCGGTACTTGAAAGTGTAAGCGCTTTTGCAAAAGACGATGCACAGACAGATAAAATGACAATCCAGACAGAGAGAGTAAAACTGGATAAAGCAGCCAGAGAGTTGGTTGAAATTGAACCGTTAGACAGCACAGTTATTCCTGATGAAGCTCTTTTAAATGCAGTTAAAGAACAGACAGGAGCTGCTTCTTTAGAAGAAGCTGTAAAATATGACGGCGAGCTTGATTTAACAAATCTTGAGGTAAAAGACCTTACAGGTCTGGAAAAACTGGAAAACTTAAAAGGACTTGTTTTAACAGGAACAAAAGTAAAAGAAGTAAATGGTAAGAACTTACCAAAAACTTTGGAAAAATTAAATATGTCAGGTTGTGCAGAGCTTGAAACTATTGATTTAAGCGCAGGCGGATTTGCGAACCTGAAAGAAGCTGATATCAGCGGATGTGAGAAATTAGTTCTTGTGTACATGAATTCCTTAGGTCTGGAGAAATTGGATGTTTCTAAAGACGGTAAATACGAAAAGGTATATGCAGTTGATTTAAGCGGAAACAAATTAGATTTCAGCAAAGAAACACCGGAAGGTAAATTTGTAAATAAAGTAGAGGAAAACTTAAAGAAAAATCCTCCAAAGGCTTTATACAAATATAACAATGTTTCAACAGGAAAAGATATTACTGCAGATGAGATGGCAGGACGCCATGAAGATCCGAAGGTTATGGTAGACGGTAACAAGGCACAGTTGTCCGGTGGATATTATTTGGATAACAAAGGAACTGCAACGATTAATCTCGGAAAAGTTGAAGATATCTCCAAAGTAGCTGTTACTTATAAAGAAAAAGAATTTGCTTCCGAATATAAATGGGAGTATTCCGAAAACGGAAAAGATTTCAAAGAACTGGTAACAGTATCTGACAATGAGAAGCCAAATGCAGAAAACGTTCTGGATAAAGCGGTGAAAGCACAGTATTTGAGATATACAACTGTGAATAAGGGCAAAGGTGAAGCTGTTATTCTGGAATTAGAAGCTTTCACAAAGGAAGAAGTAGAAAGTGGAGTAAAATATACAGGACAGTCTCCTTTACTTACTGCTGATTATAAAGATATTCCAACAGAAATCCAGCTTGCTCAGGGCAGCGATGCAGTGAGAATTCAGGATTACATGGACAAATGTTATAAAGAAGCAAAAACAGTAAGAGGCACAGCAGCTTCTGCATTAAAAGACCAGAAATGGCTTGCTGAGGATTATGACATTGACGCTATGACAAAAGTACCGGAAGGTATGCAGGTTGTAATCACAGATGCAGACGGAAACGTTTATGAAGATCCGTTTAATCCGGAAAAAGCAGGAACTTATACTGCAAAATTCATGTCACAGGATGAAACAGTTCTGGCAACTATGACAATTAACGTAGGTGAAGAGACAGAAGAAAAAGAAGGCTGGGTTGAGACTGAAAATGGTTGGTTCTACTATGAAAACGGTCAGAAAGCAACCGGTTGGAAAGTCGTTTCCGAAAGATGGTATTACTTTAATGAAGAAGGAATTATGCAGACCGGTTGGGTATCTGTAAATAATCAGTGGTATTATATGGACCAGTGGGGAGCAATGTGCACCGGCTGGGTATCTGTAAATGGCCAGTGGTATTACATGAACGAAAGCGGAGCGATGGCAACCGGCTGGGTATCTGTAAACGGTCAGTGGTATTATATGGACCAGTGGGGAGCAATGCAGACCGGCTGGGTATCCGTAAACGGTCAGTGGTACTATATGAACGAAAGCGGAGCGATGGCAACCGGTTGGGTATCTGTAAACGGTCAGTGGTATTATATGGACCAGTGGGGAGCAATGTGCACCGGCTGGGTATCCGTAAACGGTCAGTGGTACTATATGAACGAAAGCGGAGCAATGGCAACCGGCTGGGTATTTGTAAACGGTCATTGGTACTATATGGACCAGTGGGGAGCAATGTGCACCGGTTGGGTACTTGTAGGTAATGATTGGTATTACATGAATACAGACGGAAGCATGGCAACCAGTCAGTGGATTGGCGGCTATTATGTAGACGCATCCGGAAAGATGGAATAAAGTACAAAAATTTAAAAGAGATTAAATCTTAATTGAGAGGAGCTGTTACTTCGATGATGAAAATCGTAAAGTAGCAGTTCTTCTGTTTTAAAGGATTTTTTCGCTTCTGAAACGCTTTGTTCTTGTGTTAAAAGAAGGAAAGTGTTACAATAAAGATTAGTAATGTTAAAAGTAGAGAGTTTTAGGAGTATATCATAATGAAGCTGATTGAAAAGGTTTTTGGAACACATAGTGAAAGAGAATTAAAACGTATTACTTCCCTTGTAGACAAAATCGAAGCGTTGCGTCCTACTATGCAGGCGTTAAGTGATGAAGAACTGCGGGGAAAGACGAAAGAGTATAAAGACAGACTTCAGGAGGGAGCAACTTTAGACGACCTTCTTCCGGAAGCGTTTGCCACAGTACGAGAAGCTGCAAAGCGTGTACTTGGTATGGAGCATTACCGTGTACAGTTAATCGGTGGTATCATTCTGCATCAGGGACGTATTGCGGAAATGAGAACCGGTGAAGGTAAAACCTTGGTATCCACACTTCCTGCATATTTAAACGCATTGGAAGGAAAAGGCGTACATGTTGTAACCGTCAATGACTATCTGGCTCACCGTGATGCTGAGTGGATGGGAAAGGTACATGAGTTCTTAGGTCTTACCGTGGGTGTTGTATTAAATGACATGAAAAATGATGAAAGACGTGAACAGTATGCCTGCGATATTACTTACGTAACAAACAACGAGCTGGGATTTGATTACCTTCGTGATAACATGGTTATTTATAAAGAACAGCTTGTTCAGAGAGATTTGCACTATGCAATCATCGATGAGGTCGACTCTGTATTGATTGACGAGGCACGTACCCCTCTGATTATTTCAGGACAGAGCGGAAAATCTACAAAGCTCTATGAAGTATGCGATATTTTGGCAAAACAGTTAGAGCGTGGTGAAGCCAGCGGTGAAGTTACAAGAATGACAGCAATTATGGGCGAGGAAATTACAGAAACAGGTGATTTCATTGTCAATGAAAAAGATAAAATCGTAAACCTTACAGAGCAGGGTGTAAAAAAGGTAGAAAAATTCTTCAACATCGAAAACTTAGCGGATCCGGAAAATCTGGAAATCCAGCATAATATTATTCTTGCTCTGCGTGCTCACAATCTGATGTTCAGAGATCAGGATTATGTGGTAAAAGATGATGAGGTTTTAATCGTAGATGAATTTACCGGACGTATTATGCCGGGACGCCGTTATTCCGATGGTCTTCATCAGGCAATCGAAGCAAAAGAGCATGTAAAAGTAAGACGTGAAAGTAAAACTCTTGCAACCATTACTTTCCAGAACTTCTTTAATAAATATAAGAAGAAATCCGGTATGACAGGTACTGCCCTTACAGAAGAACAGGAATTCAGAGATATTTACGGCATGGACGTTATTGAAATTCCTACCAACAGACCGGTAGCACGTATTGATAAAGAAGACGTGGTATATATGACAAAGAAGGAAAAGTTCCGTGCAGTTGTAGAGGCTGTAAAAGAAGCGCATGCAAAACAACAGCCTGTACTGGTAGGTACAATTACTATTGAAACATCTGAGCTTTTAAGCCGTATGCTTACAAGAGAAGGAATTAAACATCAGGTATTGAATGCGAAATTCCATGAAAAAGAAGCGGAAATCGTAGCGCATGCCGGTGAAGCAGGAAATGTAACCATTGCTACAAATATGGCAGGTCGTGGTACGGATATTAAGCTGGATGATGTTTCCAAGGAAGCAGGCGGTCTGAAAATTATCGGTACAGAACGTCATGAGTCCCGCCGTATTGACAATCAGTTAAGAGGTCGTTCCGGACGTCAGGGTGACCCGGGTGAGTCATGCTTCTATATTTCTCTGGAGGACGATTTAATGCGTCTGTTTGGCTCCGAAAAGCTTATGACGATGTTCAAATCTTTAGGTGTTGCGGAAAATGAGCAGATTGAGCATAAAATGCTGACAAGCGCTATTGAAAAAGCACAGAGAAAGATTGAAGGAAACAACTACGGTATCCGTAAAAATCTTCTGGAATATGACCAGGTAAATAATGAACAGAGAGAAATTATTTATAAAGAGAGACGTATGGTGCTGGATGGAGCGAATATGCGAGACTCTATTTATAAAATGATTACCGATACAGTGGAGCATGCAGTAGATATGTGCTTTTCTGATGATGTGGATCAGGAAGAATGGGATTTAAACGAATTTAATTCAGTGCTTCTTCCGACTATTCCTCTGAAGCCTTTAACTTTAGAGAAAGTAAAAGGCGTAAAGAAAAATCAGCTGAAACAGGAACTGAAAGAAGAAGCTGTAAAGCTTTACGAAGAAAAAGAAGCAGAATTTCCGGAGGCAGAGCAGCTGCGTGAACTGGAGCGTGTTATCCTTCTGAAAGTTATCGACCAGAAATGGATGGACCATATTGACGATATGGATCAGCTGCGTCAGGGAATTGGACTTCAGGCTTATGGACAGAGAGATCCGAAGGTAGAATATAAGATGCAGGCTTATGAAATGTTTGACGGTATGATTGCGGCAATTCAGGAAACAACGGTAAGACTGCTGTATCATGTACGACTTGAGCAAAAAGTAGAGCGTGAGCAGGTTGCTCAGGTAACGGGAACAAATAAGGACGACTCCGGTCCGAAAAAACCGGTGCAGAGAGTAGAAAAGAAGGTCTACCCAAATGATCCTTGTCCATGCGGCAGCGGTAAGAAATATAAACAGTGCTGCGGCAGAAAATCAATCTGATAAGTCAGCGATACAGACTGCTGTGGGAAAATAGTTCCACGGCAGTCTTTGTGTTTTTGCATAGAAAAATGCGGTCTATGCAATTAAAGGAGGTAAAATGCTATGGGACAGATGGTAGATTTCACCATGGAAAGAGAAGGGCTTGTAAAAGAAGGAGATAGAGTAGAATTAAAAGAAGATCAGGCCCTTACCATGTCCGGGATGATGTATTATTATACAATTAAACCTGCGGTGGCTATGTCCAGTAATCTGAAAAAGCCTTTAAAAGCATTGACGGGAACTGTGGCAAAGGTAGAACCACAGGTGAGTATCTATATGGTTACGGTAGAAATTGATGAGGAATAGGAGGAAAAAGCTTTGGTAGAATTAGATCAGTTTAAATATACATTAAATGGTTATACAGAGCCTTTAAAAGAGGTCAGAGACTCTCTTGATTTAGAGAATAAGGAAAAAAGAGTAGAAGAGCTGGAAAGAGAAATGGAAGCTCCGGGATTTTGGGATAACGCAGAGCGTTCCCAGAAGATGATGAAGGAACTCAGCGCCTTAAAGGGAGATATGGAAATTTATCATAAGCTGCAAAACCAGAAGGAAGAAATTGAGCTGATGATTGAAATGGGATATGAAGAAAACGACCCTTCCATTGTCCCTGATATTCAGGAAATGTTAGACGAATTTATACAGGATTTTGAGCATATTCGTATTAAGACATTATTGTCAGGGGAATACGATAAGGATAATGCCATTGTTACCCTTCACGCAGGAGCCGGCGGAACAGAGTCTTGCGACTGGGCAAGTATGTTATATCGTATGTATCTGCGCTGGGCAGACAGACAGGGATTTAGCACAGAAGTGCTGGATTATTTGGACGGAGATGAAGCAGGAATTAAATCTGTTACGTTTCAGGTAAACGGGGAGAATGCCTACGGTTACTTGAAGTCCGAAAAGGGTGTACATCGTCTTGTTCGAATTTCACCTTTTAATGCAGCAGGAAAGCGTCAGACTTCTTTTGTTTCCTGTGATGTTATGCCGGATATTGAAGAAGACGTGGATGTGGAAATCAATCCCGATGATTTGCGAATTGATACCTACCGTTCCAGTGGTGCAGGTGGTCAGCATATCAATAAAACTTCTTCTGCTATTCGTATCACGCATCTTCCAACAGGAATTGTGGTACAGTGTCAGAATGAACGTTCTCAGTTCCAGAATAAAGATAAAGCAATGCAGATGTTGAAGGCAAAGCTGTATCTTTTAAAACAGCAGGAAAATGAGAAAAAGCTTTCCGGTATTCAGGGTGAGCTGACAGAAATCGGATGGGGAAATCAAATTCGTTCTTATGTTATGCAGCCGTATACCATGGTGAAAGACCATCGTACAAACGAAGAAACAGGAAATGTAGATGCGGTGATGAACGGAAATATTGATAACTTTATCAATGCTTACTTAAAATGGGTTGCCTTGGGGAAAACAGAAAAATAGTTGCTTGCTGTCTGAAAGTGTGATAATATCTTTTGAAGACGTACAAATGTATTTTGGGAAAGAACAAGGGAAAAAGATGAAAGATAACAGAAGATATTTTGTGGTAACAGAAAAAGCCGTACCGGATGTACTACTGAAGGTTGTAGAGGCAAAAAGGCTTTTAGACATTCAGCAATATGATACTGTTCAGGAAGCAGTGGAGGCAGTGGGAATTAGCAGAAGCTCCTTTTATAAATATAAGGATGATATTTTCCCATTTAAGGAAAAGACGAAAGGACATAATATTACGTTTATTATTCAGATGGATGATGAACCGGGACTTTTGTCAGCGGTGCTTCGGGCAATCGCACAATTTCACGGAAATATTCTGACTATACATCAGAGTATTCCCATGAACGGAATTGCCAGTCTTACGCTGAGTGTGGCAATTTCCGCAGTAGAGGGAGACGCTGCTGCAATGATGGACAATATTGAGCATATTAACGGAGTACATTATTTGAAGATTTTAGGCAGAGAATAAGAAGGAGTGAGGGTATGAAATATGTTGTGGTGTTAGGCGACGGAATGGCAGATGAACCCTTAGAGGCGCTTGGGGGAAAGACACCTTTGGCTTATGCCAAAACACCTGCCATGGATTTACTGGCAAAGACAGGTGATATCGGAATGGCAAGGACTGTACCGGAGGGAATGAGTCCGGGAAGTGACACTGCCAATTTATCCATTATGGGATATAATCCGGAGATTTATTATTCAGGCCGTTCTCCTTTGGAAGCACTGAATATCGGAGTCAGTATGGAGGAAGGAGATGTGGCAATTCGTGCCAACCTTGTGACTCTTTCGGAAAAAGAGGAAAATTATGAGGAAAGGCATCTTTTAGACCACAGTGCAGATGAAATCAGTACAGAGGAAGCTTCTGCTTTGCTGGAGGCAGTAAAAGAAGGACTGGAAAATCAGGAGTTTCAGTTTTATGCCGGAACCAGTTATCGTCATTGTCTGATTTGGAAACATGGAAATGTTGTACCACTGACACCTCCTCATGATATCAGAGAACGGGAAATTAAGAATTATCTGCCTGATGAGGAGCTTTTGCTTGCTATGCAAAAGGAGAGTTATAAAATATTAGAGAATCATCCTATCAATCAAAAGAGGAGAGAAAAGGGATTAAATCCGGCGAACAGTCTTTGGTTCTGGGGAGCCGGAACTAAACCGTCACTGTCTTCTTTTGAAGGGAAATTCCACAAAAAAGGTGTTATGATATCAGCAGTAGATTTGTTAAAAGGTATTGCTGTGGGTACAGGCATGAAAAATATTTCTGTGGAAGGGGCAAACGGAGGACTTCATACAAATTATGAGGGAAAGGCTCAGGCTGCCCTTGATGCACTTTTAAAAGAGGGATATGATTTTGCTTATATTCATGTAGAAGCACCGGATGAAATGGGACATCAGGGAAGTGTGGAGAAGAAAATACAGGCGATTGAATATCTGGATGAAAGGGTAATTAAGCTTGTAAAAGAAGGCTTGGAGAAGTCGGGAGAGGATTATCGTCTTTTGATTTTGCCGGACCATCCAACTCCTATAAAAGTGAAGACACACACGGCAAATCCTGTTCCATATCTGTTGTACGACAGCAGGAAAACAGAGGAAACAGGAAATTGTTACAGTGAAGAGACAGGAGCTCATTTCGAACCGGTAAAAGGGCATGAGCTTTTGAAGATTTTATTTGAAGAATAAGAAATAGAAAAGGGCTGATACAGACAAACGCTTTTTATTTGCGTTTTCTATATCAGCCCTTTTCTTTATAGGTCATTCTTAAAAACCGGAATTATTTTCATTCGGATTTTCTTCTATGGTCATTGTTGGAATTTCACTTGTCGGTGTATTATCCGGTGTATTTAATTCGCCGATAATATCACGATAAAAGTTTGCCATAGTCATATCCATATATGGAATAAGCCATATCATTCCAATGTAGCAGGTGAGCACGGAAAGGAATGCCAGAGGAAGAAAGCTGAGAGTAATATAAAGGGAGCGGCCTTTATTTCCTTTCATCAGGCGAATACTTTCTTTCATGGAGTCCATAGCACCCATCTCCGGATGGTCTAATAAAAGGTAAGTACTGAGACCTAAAAACAAGTCAATAATTACACTGATAATAAGGTCAAACACAGAGAAAAACAAAATAAAGGAAACAGGAATGTCACTGTTCATGGACATAAACATAACAGGTAAACCTGTGACAAAGCCAATTCCTGCAATGATTAATCCCACAATTAAGAAACGGTCTGCATTATGATGAAAAACATACAACATATCTTTCATGGAATAAGCTTGTTTTCTGCTGATATTTAAAGTCATTTTTGTAATTCCCGCACCAAACAGGGAGATAAATAAGGAAACCGCATAGGTGAGAAATTCGCTGGTTATTGTACCTGTAACTGTGGTAGTGTTTGTGAAAAAGGTGATGAAAAATATTACTATAAAGCTAATAACACCTAAAATTATGTTGGCTCCCATAGGAAGTCCCCAGTTGCCGTCCAGCGCTTTTCTGGAAATGGCTTTTAATTGTGATGATGTATGTTTCATGAAAATAACCTCCTGTCTTAGATAAAATATGTGGTAAAATATATTCTATCAAATATATTTTCATTATAACATAGTAGGTGGAGAATACAATAAAATTATGAAGAAAAACAGAGACGTTAAACTAGAAAAAAATATATATGCAGCAGGGTGGCTTTTACTTTTGGTAGGCATTATTCTGCTGGCAGTAAAACGGATTTTTCCTGCTGATTTTGCGCTGCCGCCCTGTGTTTTTCACAAATGGACAGGATATTATTGCCCCGGATGCGGCGGAACAAGAGCAGTAAAAGCTCTGCTAAGAGGTGATGTCATAGGCTCTTTCTTCTATCATCCTGTAGTGCTTTATGGAGCTGTTTTATATGGATGGTACATGCTTTCGCACACCGTTGAGTATTTGTCAAAAGGCAGGCTTCGTATCAGTATACCCTATACAGAAAAGTATTTATATGGGGCTGTTTTTATTATTCTTATACAATGGATTTTGAAGAATGGTGTAAAAATAATATGGGGAATTGACCTGATATAAACAGGTAAATTCCCCGTGAAAATACATTTTACATAGCTTATATAAAGTTACCGCCATTGTCTGTTTCAGGCTGCTGGAAGAACTCAGGAGGAAGCTGAAATTCATCAAAGTCCTCATAATAATCAGGAGAATTTTCATAGTCCCAGCTGTCTGTGCCTGCATCTCCTTCAAAACCATTTAAGTATTCATCTAAGAAATTGTATAATTCCTCATCACTTACATTATCGTCTGTAAGAATATGAATATAATCTCTTAAAAAAGAGCTTCCTTCCGGTGAGAACAGAAATACAGAGCAGAAAAAAATCAAAAAGGCACCGGCAATCGCCAATGTGCTGGCAGAGAGCGCAAGACCTGCTTTTGCAGCGCCGGAGCGGGCACGCTCACCCTTTGACAGGCAGGAAAAAAGAATTCCCAAGCTTGACAGGATAAAAAGTAAAAACGGAGCACAGCAAAGAAATACAAGGGAAAGAATTCCCATTACCAAAGATGCTGTGGCAAAGCCGTTGTTTCCCTGATAGAGGGAAGGGGTGGGCGGAATTGGTTCTTGTGGAGGAACAGGCTGATAAGGCTGTTCGTTATTGTAAGGATTTTCCATGGGCTAGACCTCGTTTCTTTTGAATAATCATAGGGTTATTTTATCATGTATTATTTTGTCAGGCAATAAAAAGACATAAAAAAGAGTTTGGTAAGGGACAAAGCATGAATTTCTTGACAAATTCCTTACAGATTGATAAGGTTGTAAGGTGATAATAGTGAAAAGAGAAAGGACAGTTATATGGATATTATACAGATTATAACTCAGGAATTAAATGTAGAAAAATGGCAGGTAGAAGCTGCTGTTTCCTTAATAGATGAGGGGAATACCATCCCTTTTATTTCCCGTTACCGTAAAGAAGCAACAGGAGCTTTAAATGATGAACAGCTTCGTACTTTATTTGAACGCCTTACTTATCTTCGCAATCTGGAAGATAAGAAAAAACAGGTTCTTTCCAGTATTGAAGAACAGGGCAAATTAACAGAAGAATTAAAGAAGCAGATTTTAGAAGCTCAGACATTGGTTGTGGTAGAAGATTTATACCGTCCATACAGACCAAAGAGAAGAACAAGAGCCACCATTGCCAAGGAAAAAGGTCTGGAAGGTCTGGCAAATATTGTGCTTCTTCAGATGACAGAGAACAGCATTGAGAAAGAAGCGGAAGCTTTTGTTTCTGAAGAAAAAGAAGTAAAAAATGTAAAAGAAGCCATTGCAGGTGCTATGGATATTGTGGCAGAAAGTATTTCTGATGAAGCAGATTACCGTATTCGTATTCGTGAAATGACAATGAAAAAGGGAATGCTTGTTTCCGTTGCCAAGAAACCGGAGGAAACAACGGTTTACGAGATGTACTATGACCATGAAGAGCCGGTATCCAAGGTGGCAGGTCACAGAGTTTTAGCCATTAACCGAGGAGAAAAGGAAAAAATCCTTACGGTGAAAATTTCTGCACCGGAAGAAGACATTCTCCGTTATCTGGAAAAACAGGTAATTACAAAAGAAAATGAAAATACTACACCTGTTTTAAAAGCAGCAGTGGAAGACAGTTACAGACGTCTGATTGCGCCGGCGATTGAAAGAGAAATCAGAAATGATTTAACAGAAAAGGCAGAAGACGGAGCAATTAAAGTCTTTAAGAAAAATCTGGAACAGCTTTTAATGCAGCCTCCAATCGTAGGGCAGGTCGTATTGGGCTGGGACCCTGCTTTCCGTACAGGCTGTAAGTTGGCGGTAGTAGATGTCACAGGTAAGGTGCTGGATACCACAGTTATTTACCCGACTGCGCCTACCACACCGGCAAAAATTGCAGCGGCAAAAGAAACCTTAAAAGAAATGATTGAAAAGTATAACATTACTCTGTTTTCAGTAGGAAACGGAACTGCCAGCAGAGAGTCTGAGCAGGTAATTGTTGAGCTTTTAAAAGAAATTCCACAGAAGGTTCAGTATGTAATTACAAATGAAGCAGGAGCTTCTGTATACTCTGCAAGTAAGCTGGCAACAGAAGAATTCCCGAATTTTGACGTGGGACAGAGAAGTGCGGCATCGATTGCCAGAAGACTTCAGGACCCATTGGCAGAGTTGGTTAAAATCGATCCGAAATCTATCGGAGTTGGGCAGTATCAGCATGATATGAACCAGAAAAAACTGGGCGAAGCCCTTTCTGGAGTAGTGGAAGACTGTGTAAATAAAGTCGGTGTAGACTTAAATACAGCATCTGTTTCTCTGTTGGAATATGTCTCTGGTATCAGCAAAGCCATTGCTAAAAATATCGTTGTATATAGAGAAGAAAACGGTGAGTTTAAAGACAGAAAAGAACTTTTAAAAGTTGCAAAATTAGGACCAAAAGCTTTTGAACAGTGTGCAGGTTTTCTACGTATCCGCGGAGGCAAAAATCCTCTGGATGCCACCAGTGTCCATCCGGAAAGTTATCCCGCAGCAGAGAAATTTCTGGAAAGTATGGGAATGAAACCGGAAGATATTTTTAATGGACAGCAGGTATATTTTGTAAAAGACTATGCACAACAGGCAGAAAAGCTGGGCGTTGGTGAAATGACATTAAGAGATATTGTCAAGGAGCTGACAAAACCGGGACGTGACCCACGTGAGGAAATGCCGAAGCCGATTCTTCGTACAGATGTCTTGGATATGAAGGATTTAAAAGAAGGAATGGTATTAAAAGGAACCGTTCGAAATGTAATTGATTTTGGAGCTTTTGTGGATATCGGTGTACATCAGGATGGGCTTGTACATATTTCCCAGATGACAGAACGCTACATTAAACATCCGTTGGAAGCGGTAAGCGTAGGTGATGTAGTAGACGTTATGGTATTGGGTGTTGATATGAAGAAAAAGAGAATTTCCCTGACCATGAAGGGAATCAAATAAAGAAAGGAAGCGCTTAACATGAACGTTAATCAGGAACGAATTGCAAAATTGCAGGAAAAAATGCAGGCAGCAAACATGGATATGTATTTGGTGCCTACAGCAGATTTTCACCAGTCAGAGTATGTAGGAACTTATTTTAAGGTAAGAGCATGGTTATCAGGATTTTCCGGTTCCGCAGGAACACTCCTTGTAACAAGAGAGAATGCTTACCTGTGGACAGATGGAAGGTATTTTATTCAGGCGGCAAAACAGCTGGAGGGTACAGGAGTAACTCTCATGAAAATGGGAGAGGAAGGAGTTCCTACAGTAGAAGAATTTATTAAAGAGAATTTACCAATGAATGGCTGTCTGGGATGTGACGGAAGAACGATTCATGTGGCAGAAGGCAAAGATTTTGAAACTCTGGTACAGGAAAAAGAAGGCAGATTTGAATATCAGGATGATTTGGCAGGAGAAATCTGGACAGACAGACCGGAAATGTCAAAAGAGCCTGTATATACTTTAGATGTAAAATATGCGGGAAAATCCAGAGAAGATAAAATTCAGGATGTAAGAGATGCCATGAAAGAGGCTGGGGCAAATGTGCATATTATCAGCAGTATGGATGATATTGTGTGGCTTTTGAATATTCGTGGAAATGATATTATTTATAATCCAGTAGTGATGTCTTATGTAATGGTAACTATGGAGCAGGTTCACTTTTATGTACAGGAAGAAGCGGTATCTGAACAGGTAAGAGCAGAATTAGAAAAAGCAGGTGTGGTGCTTCATGATTACTTTGCAATTTATGAGGACGTAAAAGAATTGGCAGATGACAGCAAAATTATGCTGGAAGATGCCTGCACCAACTATACTTTATATAAAAATCTTCCGGGAAATGTAGAAGTCATTTTCCAGAGCAATCCTGCAGCAATTATGAAGGGCTGTAAAAATGAAACAGAGATGGAAAACATTCGAATTGCCCATATCAAAGATGCAAAGGCAATGTGCAGATTTATCTACTGGTTTAAAAATCATGTAAATAGCGGGGAAATTACTGAGTACAGTGCAGCAGAAAAGAGTTTGGAATTTAGAAAAGAAGATCCGGATTGTCTGGATTTAAGTTTTGAGACAATCTGTGCTTATGAAGCAAATGCGGCAATGTGCCATTATGCACCTACCGAAACAGAGTATGCAAAGGTAGAGCCAAAGGGATTTTTCCTGATTGATTCCGGCGCTCAGTATTGGCAGGGAACAACAGATATCACAAGAACCATTGCGGCAGGAGAGCTGACACAGGAACAGAAAGAAAACTTTACGCTGGTGCTTCAGGGACATATTCGCCTTGCTATGGCAAAATTCCAGTATGGATGCAGCGGAGCTAATTTAGACGTATTGGCGAGAGGACCTCTCTGGGAAAGAGCAATGGATTTTAACCATGGAACAGGACATGGTGTGGGATATTTGTTGAATGTTCATGAAGGCCCTCAGAATATTAACTGGAGAATGCGTGCTAATGGAAGACGCGGAAATACAACACCTCTGGAAGAAGGTATGCTTACATCAGATGAACCGGGACTGTATTTAGAAGGAAAATATGGCATTCGTACAGAAAATCTTCTTCTTTGTAAGAAAGCAGAAAAGAATGGATATGGACAGTTCATGGAATTTGAAAACATGACATGGGTTCCTTATGAAAGAGAAGCAATTTTACCGGAAATGCTTACAAAGGCAGAACTTGTATGGCTGAACGAATATCATCAGAAGGTATATGAGATTGTGGGACCGATGCTTTCTGAAGAGGAACGTCAATGGTTGAAAGAGGCAACTGCTGAAATCAAGTAAAGGGAATGAATATGAAAAGCCATCAGGAAGATGCAGGGAGATTGATTAACATACTTTCTCATCAGTTAAAGCGGAAAATTACTCTTTCTTCAGAGAAGAGATGTGGACTTACCAATATGCAGAACAGAGTACTTCATTTTATTCTGCTTAGAGCATTAGAAGCTCCGGTATATCAAAAGGATATCGAGAAGGAATTTGATATTCGAAAATCAACGGCAACGGAAATTTTAAAGCTTATGGAGAAAAATGGTTTTATTTGCAGAGAATGTTCTAAAGAAGATGCCAGAATGAAGGAAATCATTCCCACAGAAAAATCATTGACGATACAAAAGGAAGTCGTGGAGAATATACGCAGTGTCGAGACTAAGCTAAGGGAGGGAATACCTTCTGAGGATTATCAGACCTGTATTGGCGTTTTGAAAAAGATGATAGAAAATTTGGTGTAACTATCAATTCGAGCTAATATGGCTGAATTGGTACGATTTGATGGATGAGTAGTAAGTTTCTGATGATTTTTATCAGGTTAAGAGGTATAATAGAAGTACGTTTAGATTTCAAATGTAAAAGGAGAGAATACCATGAAACAGGATATGATTGTAATTCTGGATTTGGGCAGCACTGAAAATACAGTGGTTGCCAGAGAAATCAGAGAGCTGGGAGTTTACAGTGAAATTCATCCACATGATATTACTGTGGAAGAACTTCAGGCGCTGGATAATGTAAAAGGTATTATTTTAAACGGTGGAGAAAACAGAGTTGTAGATGGAAAAGAAGTGGAAATAAGACCAGAGCTTTACACTTTAGGATACCCAATGATTTCTGTTGATTATCCGGCTTCAAAATGTGAAAAACAGTTTAAGGAGCTTCCAAATCAGGAAGAATTAAAACAATTTGTATTTGAAGAATGTAAGGCAGAAGCAAACTGGAATATGAAGAATTTTATCGAGGATCAGGTAGAACTTATCCGTAAACAGGTAGGGGATAAGAAGGTTTTACTGGCTTTATCCGGCGGTGTAGATTCTTCTGTTGTAGCAGCTATGTTAATTAAAGCCATTGGACAGCAGCTTGTATGTGTTCATGTAAATCATGGCTTAATGCGTAAAAATGAGTCTGAAAGCGTTGTGAAAATCTTTAGAGACGAGCTTCACGCAAATCTGATTTATGTAGATGCTACAGAAAGATTTTTAGGAAAACTGGAAAATGTAGCTGACCCAGAAGAAAAACGTAAAATTATCGGCGGTGAATTTATCCGTGTATTTGAAGAAGAAGCCAGAAAATTGGAAGGCATTGATTTCTTAGGACAGGGAACTATTTATCCTGATATTATCGAAAGTGGTACAAAAACAGCTAAATGTGTGAAGTCTCATCATAATGTAGGAGGTCTGCCGGAAGACTTACAGTTTGAATTGGTAGAACCTTTGAAACAGTTGTTTAAAGATGAAGTTCGTGCTTGCGGTATTGAACTGGGATTGCCTCATGATATGGTTTACCGTCAGCCGTTCCCAGGACCGGGACTTGGTGTAAGATGTCTTGGTGCAATTACAAGAGACAGATTGGAAGCACTTCGTGAATCTGATGCTATCCTTCGTGAAGAATTTGCAGAAGCAGGTCTTGATAAGAAAGTATGGCAGTATTTTACTGTAGTACCGGATTTTAAAGCTGTTGGTGTAAGAGATAATGCAAGAAGCATGGGATATATGGTGGTAATTCGTGCTGTTAATACCATTGATGCCATGACTGCAAGCATTGAAAGAATTGATTATGATATTCTGGAAAAAATTTGCGCTAGAATTACGGCGGAAGTTCCAAGTGTCAGCAGAGTATGCTATGAAATTACTCCGAAGCCGGTGGCTACGATAGAGTTTGAATAATATATTAGAGCCAAGAAATGCCTATTTTACGGGCTTTCTTGGCTCTTTTTATGTCCGTTGACAATCAAATGACAATACTTTTTTAATATTATTGTAAATAATTTCTTTTTATTTAGCTGGGAATTGACTTTTCCAGTCTAAATATTCTTTTTCTGTAATCTCTTCATTTCTGAATTTCTGGTACATATCAGCCCATGCTCCAATATGATCCAGCATATTTAAAGAATCATGTCCTTTGTCTTTAAACATGAGCTGCGGTACGCCAGATTCATCCCGGTAGGCGTGCAGTCCATATTGATCCTCTAAAGCAAATAATGCGTGCATGACACTAACATAAGTATCAAAGTTTGGATCAGACATGGCGTATGGACTGATCTTTAATGAGTTTGCTATTTTTTCTAATTGTTCTGATGATGGGAAACGATTCCCAAGTTCATAATTTCTAATTGCCGATTCGCTCAATCCGGACATGATTGCCAATTCTTTCTGTGTATATCCTTGATCGATCCGGAATTTTCTTATTTTCTCACCTACTGTCATAAGAAAACACTCCTTTGCTGATTGTTACTTAAAAGTATAGCATAAACAGTTCAAAAATGAAATATAAAAATAAACCGTTCATTTTTGAAATTATTCTATTGACAGTACGGAAATGAAATGTTATGATGCATATACACCGTTCGATAATGAACTGAAAAAAGAAAGGAGGGATATAGATGGCTAGTAAATTATTTATATCAGCAAAAGAAGTAGCAAAAGAATTAGAAGTATCTGATTCCTATGCGTATCGTTTGATCCGTCAGTTGAATGCTGAATTGGAGCAAAAAGGTTTCGTTGTTGTCAAAGGAAAAATCAGCCGTAAATATTTTGAAGAACGAGTTTACGGTATGAACGAAATGAAATAGCAGGAGGTGATGTTTTGACAGTAATCAAAAACCAAAAGTCAAATACTTACGAGGTAAGAACCTATTATAAGGACTGGACCGGCGTAAGAAAGCAGAAGACGAAAAGGGGATTTAAACGCAAATGTGATGCCCAGGAATGGGAAAGAGCGTTTAAATTAAAGGAGAATTTGAGTCTGGATATGTATTTTGAAGATTTTGTAGATCTTTATCTGAATGATATCAAATCCAGAATCAAATATAATACCTGGCTGACGAAAAAGCATATTGTAGAAAAAAAGATTCTCCCATATTTTTCGAAAAAGAAGTTGCAGGAAATAAAACCTTCCGATATTCGACAGTGGCAGAACACCATGATGAACTATCGAAATAAACAAGGAGAAGGCTATTCACAGGTCTATCTAAAGACCATCCATAATCAGCTGAGTGCAATTTTGAATCATGCAGTTAATTTCTATGATTTGAAAAGCAATGCTGCACGCAAGGCAGGATCTATGGGAAAAGAAAGAACAAAAGAGATGCTTTTCTGGACAAAAGAAGAGTATATGAAGTTCATTGAAGCGGTGGCGGATAAGCCAATCTCCTTTTATGCATTTGAAATCTTATATTGGTGTGGAGTGCGTATGGGAGAGTTGTTAGCACTGACACCGGCAGATTTCGATTTTCAGGCTTGTACTATCCGGATCAATAAGTCTTATCAAAGATTAGAGGGGAAGGATATTATTACGGATCCTAAGACTGTGAAGAGTAATCGTATGATCACCATGCCGGAATTTTTAAGCGAAGAATTAGAAGCGTATATAGGAATGCTGTATGGTTTAAATGAAAATGACAGGATATTCCAAATTTCAAAAAGCTATCTTCATCATGAAATGGATCGTGGTGTGAAGTTGTCAGGAGTGAAGAGAATACGAATCCATGATTTACGACATTCTCACGTGTCATTGTTGATTAATATGGGATATTCTGCGGTGGCAATTGGAGAAAGGGTAGGGCATGAAAGTGTGGAAATCACATATCGATATGCGCATTTATTCCCGACAATCCAAACAGAAATGGCGGAAAATCTAAATCAGGAAAGAGAGGAATATCTGGATGAGTGAAAAAAATAGGGATAACAAGAATCGGTGGCGTAATGTGACCATAGCGTTTCGAATGTCTCCGGAAGAAAATAAAGAGCTAGATTTAAGAGTAAAGATTTGTGGATACCAGACGAGACAAGAATATATCATTGAAAGTGTTTTACATCAAAAAGTCACAGCAGTAGGAAATCCGTTGATGTTAGTACAGTTTAGAAAACAGCTTCGAGGGATTGAAGAGGAACTAAAAAGGTTAACTACATTAGAGGATGCCGATGAAGAGTTGTTTACACCTATTCGAACAATGTTGGAGATATTAAATGCATTTGCAGAAGAAAGAAACTATGAAAGAAGGAAAAAAGAAAAAGCCCAGAAATAATCTGAGCAAGTTCCCTGATCATCAGAATAACTGATATATCACCTTAACAACTTGAGTATATAACAAAATTGTTGTTGCAACAATTGTTAAATTCTGTTTGCCAGGGACTTGTCCGGTTGGGCAGGAGGTGGAAATGGAAGATAATTATAGAGAAGTAAAAAAGGCAGAACCATGCCTGAAATTGATCCACATGGATCAGGTTGAAGTGGAAGAAATCGAATGGCTCTTTTATCCCTTCATACCATACGGGAAGGTCACCATTATTCAGGGAGATCCTGGAGAGGGTAAGACCACCGTGGTGTTGCAGATCATTGCAAAATTAACAAAGGGAGAACCAATACTAAATGAGATAACTGAAGAAGAAACAGGTGTAAAGCCAATCAATGTGATTTATCAAACAGCTGAAGATGGATTGGGCGATACAATCAAACCAAGATTGTTAGCGGCAGGGGCAGATTGTTCTAGAGTCTTAGTGATTGATGACCAGGATCAGCCATTAACAATGGTAGATGCAAGGCTGGAAGAAGCGATTATTCAGACGAAAGCAAGACTTGTAGTATTAGATCCAATTCAAGGCTTTCTAGGGGCTGGTGTTGATATGCATAGGGCAAATGAGATTCGTCCATTGATGAAAAGAATTTCTGTATTAGCAGAGAAATATCAATGTGCCATTATTCTGATCGGTCATATGAATAAGAATAGTAATGGAAAATCATCCTATCGTGGATTGGGGTCTATTGACTTTCAAGCGGCAGCAAGAAGCGTATTGATTGTTGGAAGAGTGAAAGATGAACCGGAAATCCGAGTGATCTGTCATGTAAAGAGTTCTCTTGCTCCGGAAGGAGATGCTATCGCCTTTCGATTAGACAAAGAAAAAGGATTTCATTGGATTGGAAAATATGACATCAGTGCAGAGGATTTATTGTCTGGTGATGGACGAGGGCAAAAGATCCGAAGTGCGAAAGAATTTTTAAAAGAGATCTTAGCAAATGGATCAATGGAACAGGCAAAAATAGCGGAAGAAGCAGAAGAACGAGGAATTAAAAAGAAAACACTTTGGAATGCGAAGAAGGAATTACAGATTGATTCTGTGAAGATAGGAAATAAATGGTTCTGGATGTTACAAGAAGAGTAAAGGAAGATGGCAAGATTACCATATCTTAAAGAATAGGGAATCTTGCCACCTTGATTAAAAAGGAGTGAAGTGATGAAAAAAGTACAGATTGATTATGAACTGTTTCGAAAATTGATCTTTTATCATTTGGGTTCAGATGATCAGTATGAAGAAGATATTCGAAATGGCTTGGAAGAAAAATTGGATGCATTAGTCAGACATGAACTCTATACGAAGTATAAGACTGCTCCTTCTGAGGAAGAGCAGGAGAAAGCACGACAGGAATATTTAGATAAGCGTGGAGTGTCAGCCAGTTATCGATGGTGATGTTTGTTTTGGGAATATAGAACAGGAGCGTGGCACGCACCTGTATCATACCAAACAAGGAGAATTGCTGTAGGGTGTAGCCGATACAGTACTGGCTGATTTGAAAGCTCCCGGCAGGGCGCAAGGGTACTTTTGATGGACGTTAGGCTGTCGAAAGTGCTTTTGCGTTACTTTTGACAAAAGTAACAAAACATAATCGCCATATCTGGCGTTTTAAAATGAATGAAAGGAGATTTATTGAAGAGGACGATTAGTTTTATGACAGGAAAAGGCTCCCTGAACCATAATAGTAGAAAATTTCATGCAAAGAATACGGATCCGAACAGAACCCATTGGAACGTTGAATATTGTAATGAAGATATCAAAGACGTATATCATGAATTATTTGACGACGCCTTGAAGCGTTACAATGATAAACAGACTCGAAAAGATCGTAAGATAGATGATTACTACGAAAAGATACGTTCCGGGAAACAAGAAAAATTATTTCATGAGGTTATCCTTCAGATCGGTGATAAAGACAATATGGGATCAGAAACGATGGAAGGACAACTTGCTGCAAAAATATTAGATGAATACATGAAAGAATTTCAAGAACGGAATCCTACGTTGCGAGTATTTGCTGCTCATCTGCATTTAGACGAAGCAACCCCACATCTGCATATTGATTTTATTCCCTATGTTACAGGAAGTAAGCGAGGACTTGATACAAGAGTATCTTTAAAACAAGCCTTATCGTCATTAGGATTTAAAGGTGGATCAAGAAGTGAGACGGAGTTAAATCAATGGGTGCAATCGGAAAAGGAAAAACTAGCCATGGTCATGAGAGAAAATGAGATAGAATGGGATCAGAAAGGAACTCATGAACCACATCTTTCTGTATTGGATTACAAGAAAAAGGTTCGAGAACAGGAAGTAGAAGAATTAACGGAACATAAGAATTTATTGGAACATGATTTGCATGATATCAGTGAATGTGTGGATGAGATCCAAAAGGAAAAAGAACAGGCAGAAAAAGAGAGAGATGCGGTAATTAAAAAGACAGAAGTGTTAGAAAAACGATTTTCTGCACTAAATTCAAAAGCTGGACTTGTTGACTCACATGCACGTGAGTATGGATATTATCCGGAAGAATGGCTGCCAGAAGCCGGAACTTTAGAGTCTGCAAAATCTTACAGGAAGAGAATATTTCCTTTGGTGAAAAAAGTTGCGAACATGATACAGGCATTGTATAGCAAACATTTAGAACTGAAAAGCAAAAATCAAAAGCTATCAGATCGAACCCTGGATCTTGAAAATCGTGTGGATCGGTTGAGAGAGGAAATATCTGTTATAAAGAAAGAAAATGTAGCTTTGTTAAATGTAACATATGATATGGATCGGGTTGTAGCTGTTTTGGGAGAAAATAAGATCAAGGAAGCAATAGAAGTGGCAAAACATTTGGAACAGGCAAATGCAAAACAAAAAATCAAGAAGAGACGAACAGAGAGGGGCGGTAGATAAAGGAAGTCGAAGAAATCAAATCTATGCTAAAAAGGTAAAGTCTAGACATTGCTTTTTTGAATTGTAAATCAGAGAGAATAGATTTATATAGGCAAAGAGGGAAAATAGCGTTGGTAGATCTTCGAGAATTAGGCGAAAGCTCTATAAGTAATGTGATACAAGGAAAGGTAAAAAAGATTTTGCGGAAATGTACGTTGTAGGGTGTAAGCAGAAAACTTGGTACAAAAAATCTTCCATTCCTTTTGTTGATGAAGTATAATGTAAGCAACTAATTAGAAGTTGTGGAGGTGACATTAGCATGATTTTTGATTTTAATCCTTGGCAATTAAATGTTGATATTGACTTAACAAAACAATTATATAAAGAAGTTGATTATTCTACTGATAAAACAGCTAATATGGAGTTTATAGAAAATCTATCATTAGAACAACAACAATTTTTTAATTCCTTGGGAGTTGATTTAACTAAGATAGATGTTGATAAAACTATTTATGATATTCCAAAAGATGAAGAAACACCTGCTTCTAAAATATACAGAATGACAGTTAATTTTTTTATAAGAGGTAAAATATTAGCATTGCCTAAGTATCAAAAGGATATTTATAGTGATGAAGAGGTCTTTGGGAAAAAATTCCCAGAGTCTATAAAAGTTCTATCTTCTAATGATGAAGATTACCTAAAGACATTTGACAATGGAATTGGTGCTGGTATTGTATTTAAACACCCTTGTTTTCACTATGATAATGAAATATTTAATGAATGGGATTGCGGATATATTTTAGGAACTATTTTGATTATGAAAGATATGTAAGATAACTCTCAGTTTATATGACAAGTGATAAATATGAAATTGTCAAAACAAAAAAATCTGGTGATACGAGGAGGGTGTTTGAGATGTTTGAGTTGATAAACGTTATGTTTCCAGTCATGTTTATTATTGTGGTTGGTATTATTATTTTCTCTTTGGTGCAGGGAATTATCACATGGAATAAGAATAATCAGTCACCTAGATTAACAGTGCCAGTTGTCGTTGTTGCAAAGCGAGAAAACATTACACATCATCAACATGCAAATGCAGGTGATTCGAGCGGTGCACACGGATTCCATACTACAACAAGCACTTCATATTATGTGACATTTCAGGTGGAAAGTGGAGACAGAATAGAGCTTTGCGTTTCTGGAACAGAATATGGAATGCTTGTAGAAGGTGATACTGGCAGACTGACTTTTCAAGGAACGAGATATTTGTCGTTTGAACGATAAATTTGAAGTTGTAAAGGAGAAAAAATATGGGTGAAAATTATTTGGATATGGCTACTGTTATAGTGATATTTTTTGTGCTCGGCATCTTATTATCAAGACTGGGAGGTGTTGGAGGAATTATTGTAAGAATTAAAAGAATGGTTTGCAAGCTAATGGGACATTTAGACTGAGAGAAGCGATATAAACTGGAATTTGAGGTGGAAATATGGCATCAAGCAAGGAATATTTAGAGTTTATTTTAGGGCAGTTATCTGAGTTAGAAGAAATTACTTATCGAGCTATGATGGGAGAATTTATTATCTATTATCGTGGCAAGATTGTAGGTGGTATCTATGATGATAGATTGCTTGTTAAACCAGTGAAATCGGCAATTAGTTATATGCCGACAGCTCCGTATGAATTACCCTATGAGGGAGCAAAAGAAATGTTGTTGGTAGATGAAGTTGATAATAAGGAATTTTTAGCAGGATTATTTAATGCTATGTATGATGAGTTACCAAATTCAAAACCGAAAAAGAAGAAATAATAAACGCCCAGTTTGAAAACTTCATATCCATACACACAAAGCAGTTAGTCTTAGGATTGACTGTTTTTTCATACCCAGAAAGGAGTGATTGATTTATGTGCATGGTTTGGGATAAAGGACACCGTATCAGAGCCAGCGACAAGAACTACGCTCCGCAGGGACAGCAGAAGAAATAGTATTGCTGAATAGATTTTCATTGTAGCGGATATATGGAACTGTTATAATATGGGTATGGTGAAAGCGACAAATTAGAAGTTTTTCGTGATGTTATCTAAGGTTGACGAATTGCCAACGGTAGTTGGTTGCTATAAAGTATATTGTTTTCTATAATTGAATTACAAAAATAGAAATCAGTAGGAGGAATAAAGTATGAATTTTAATGAAAAACTCATAGAGCTTCGTAAGTCAAAAGGTTTATCACAAGATGAACTTGGTAATGCATTAGGTGTATCAAGACAAACAATATCTAAGTGGGAGCTGGCTCAAAGTTATCCCGATTTTCAAAGACTTGTTTTGTTGAGTGATTATTTTGGATTATCACTTGACGCACTTGTAAAGGATATTGATGTACAAGACGTTAGAAGTAAAAATTTAAGTGAAAAACAACTATCTTCTATTTATGAGGATATAAGTTCTGCAAAATCAACAATAAAAACAGTTATAAACATATTTTGTGTTATTGGAGTAGTAGGACTTACACTTGCTATTTTAGCAGGTATATTTTGGGGATAGTATGAAATTCCAGTTTGTAGGGGGATTGAAGTGCTTTATAGGTATTATAGTATTTAAGACTATTAGTTATTGAAATATATAGCATATTACTGACAATAAAATGACAATACAATTAGATGAAAACATAGAGAAACCATACAAAACAGTTCATAAATGAACTGTTTTGAGACTGAAACACCAGAGAAACACTGCAAAGCAGATAGAACTTTGCGAGTTTGAATAATATATTAGAGCCAAGAAATGCCTATTTTACGGGCTTTCTTGGCTCTTTTTATGTCTGGTGACAAGAAAATGGTAGGATATTGTTGTCAGATTTTCCTTCAAACATTCGTTATATTTTATGAAAGACAAAAACAGGGAGGTGAGAAACCTTGGAAAAGAATGGATTTAAAATCCTGCTGGAAACCATGTATGAATTGTATGAGCAGGGAATGTATCGGGTTGCCTATGGGGTTCTTCATAACAAGGAACAGGCAGAGGATGCGGTGCAGGATAGTTTTGAGAAACTTTTGAAATATTTACCGGAGATTGATGCTCCCGATAGTCCAAAAACACAAAAACTTGTTTTAAAAATAGTTCGAAACACAGCAATTGATCAGTATCGCAGGAACAATAAACAGAATGAATGGCTGTCTGAACAGGGGAAATGTGGAGAAGAGACAAGTACATTTATAAAATCCGTAGAGGACAGAGAGTTCCTTCAGCGATTATTGCAAGCGGTTCCAACTGAGTATAGGGAAATCATTAAATTGCGATGCTATTATGGATTTTCAGCAAAAGAGACAGGTAATATTTTAGGAATTAGTGAAGGAAATGTAAACAAAAGATTGGAGAGGGCACGAAAACTGATTGCTGACCGATTAGAATGGGAGGAGGAATTTGACAATGAAACAGGAAAAAAAGTTAGATCCGATAATGGAAAACTGGGACAAGAAATAGAAGAAGAGCAGTTTTGGAAAGAAGAACAAATACATGATTTTTCAAAAGATTATCAAAATAAAAAACAAAGATTATTGTCCTTGGCAGAAACAAATAGAGAGAAAAAAGTAATGTTTCATAACTGTGTGATTAGAAGAATTCTTCAAGCAGCAGCGGCAGTAATAATTGTAGTAGGAATTTCTTTTACCGTTTATGCAATGACGAAAAATGGAGAGGCAATTCAGGTAGAAATCGAAGAGGGAGCACAAACAATTTTTGTGGAAGTAGAGAGAAAGAAGGAATGTGCTGATGTAATTGCTGTTCCTGAGTATTTACCGGAAGGTTATGAAGTCTGGGATGAGGAAAAAGAAAAATATTCTCTTGGAAAATATTCTTTTGGAGGAGTTTGGGGAGCAAATGGTATTACAATTTTGGTAGATGAATGGATGGAAAAAGAACAATTTCCATATAAAACCTGTGAAATCTGGCAGACTGGAAATGTAAAAAAACTGCTGATTGATAGAGGAGAAGAATCAGGATATCGATGGGGTCTGCTTCAGTTTTATGAAAAAGAAGGGTATGTAGTGCAGATGTTTGTAGCTTCCTTTATTCCCAAAGAAGAAGTATTGGAAATAGGAAAGCAAATAAAAATTTATGAAAAAGATGATTTTTATGAAAGAGAAAAAGAGAAATCTATAAATAAAAAAGTTACTCTGGGAGAAAAAATAGAGTATCCGGATTATGCAAAAGGATGCAGCCTACAGGTGACGGATATTACATTTTCTGAGGTGGAAGATGAGGTACATAAGATAGATGGTCCGGTGAAGAAGATGGAAGTTACAGTGAAATTACAAAACACCACAGATAAGTTGTGGGAAGAACTTCCGGTATATCCGGTGTTTTACAGCCCACTTATGGAAAATGAACCGCCATACGATATTAAAGGAGGAGTTTCTGACAGCAAGTATAATGGAAAGTATTATGTAAGATTAGAACCACATTCAGAAAAAGAAGTGTATTTTACATTTATTGTTGCGGAAGAAGGATTGGAAGAAGGATATCTTGAATTTTTTGGAAAGGATTATTTAAGGCTTTGTGAATAGCAATTTTATTTGGTAGTTGATTTTTTGATACATGATATTATGAAGGGTCTTCTATGATAAAATATTTTATCATAAGGAGACCTTTTGTTATGGTAAGAGGAAAGAAATCTGGATACAGAGTACAAATGACAGAAGAATATTTTAGATATTGATTAAAGGATTATTTTTATGTATGTAAAAGGAATGACGACCAGACAGAATTTAGAAATGAGTGAATATATCTATGGTTTTGAAATAGAGTAAGGTTTTATTTCAGACGTTACGGATAAGTTTCTTCCTACGATTGAAGACTGGAAAAATCGCATCCTAAATGAAGTTTATCTAATTCTTTAGATTGCTGTAGTATTTCCTAAGACAGAATATTAAAGATATATTGGTAGTTTTGGAGCGAATAACCGAAAAATAGACTCTGAAATATACGAATTTCATGAAACACTAAATTTCTTCTGTTGCAAACTAAATTGTTAGAAAAGTATATTTTTAAGAGATACAACTCTATTAAAAGTTTCATATTTAACTATTTTTGAGATTACAAAAGTAGGATAGATACTACACTTTGGAATAGAGTATTATGCATGAGTGGAGGATATCAGAATAATGAAAAGGTCAGAAAACGGAGCATATCAATTTCTCTCCTTTTTTTGATATACAATTTTGTAACTGCTATATATAAGACAAAGGTAAAAAGCTAACTTTATTCAAGTTCATATATATTTTTTAGATATGCAAAATTAAGATTTATATACTTCTCTTTGTTTCGGACAAGCTGTAGTTTGAATGATTGAGTATAAGATTTTAGCTTAAAGTAATAATAACTGTTTTCAAAACGTAGTGATTATTGTCAGTGGGGGTGACTAAAAATAATACTTTAAGATGGCGTATTAGTAATCTGCTTGTCGATGATTAGTTTTTTGTTTTTATGAAAATCTTCCTAATACTTAATATATGTAGTGGTTCCAAAATGTGTCTATTATTTAGAATATTTAATATCAACTTTAAATTTACATTCCAAAATGTTATATATTCCATCAAAAGTATACTATGAAAAATGTAAAAAATCAATATATAACCATTAAAATTGATTTTAAATAAAATGTTGCGAATGAGTAAAAAATATGCTACACTGGTCATAACAAAATAAAAAAGAAAGGAGGAGAGAAATTATGTTTCAGTTGAAATTAGACTTCACTTTAGAAAAACCGGAACTTCCGCTGGAGCTAGATCGTTTGTTGGTTAGCTTTATAAAAGCATCTACAAGTAATTATTCTACAGAATTATATGAGTCATTATACGATAAGACAAAGTCAGTAATTAAACCTTTTGCTTTTTCTTATTATCTTCCAGGGGGAAGATTTAAAGATGATAAAATATTGCTTCAAGAGACTCGGTTTAGTATGTTTTTTTCTAATGCGGATTTGGCACAGATGATATTATTTTTTAATTCGTTTAAAATGATGAAATTTCAGCACTATCCGATAAAGAACAATTCGATGACATTAACGAGTGTTCGGACGCGAAAACTTCGAGAAATCAAAGAAACAGAAGTTATTATTAAGCTACAAAGTTCTTTGATTGTAAGAAGGCATGAGGTAGAGACAAATAAAGATTATTACTATACATGTGATGACTCAGAATTCGAAAATGTATTAAAGGAAAACATTAATTTCTTTTTGCAGAAGTTATCTATCCCGATATCAACAGATGGATTTGGAATTTTACCTATTAAGGGAAAAAAGATTGTGGTAAATGTTTTTGGAAGAAAAGTAGATGCTAGCATTGGTGTTTATAAATTGTGTGGAAGTCCGGAACTTTTGAATTTGTTATACCAAGCAGGAATGGGGACGCGCAGATCTGAAGGACACGGGAAGTTTGAAATTATATGGTAGAAAGGAGGGAAAATGTTGGAACGCTTTGTTATTACAACCGGTGATTTTTTAAAAAATGCAGGAATTGTAGGTATGTGGTATATGCTGGAAATTTCAGCGGCTAGAGATAATATAGATTATGGAATTTCGGAAAATGAACAGGAGTTGTGGATTGCAAAGGATTTTGCAATAGAAGCAGACTGGACAGATATGTATTTTAAAGCATTTGTTGCAGGTTTGGGACCGTTTACTGTTTATGAGAGAGTGTTGGAGAAAATCTACAGTTGTCTACAGAAGATAGAAACAGAAGAATGGAAGCCGGGAAAAGAAATAAAAGAAGATCTTAAATTTATCAATGATAAGTTGTTGTCTAATAGTTACCAGGCGGGATTTGAAAATATAAAAGATCAGATTGAGGATGTGGAGATATATTTAAATTTAAAGAAGAATAAGTTGAGTGATAAGTTGGAACAACAGGAATTAAAAATGCGGCTACAGAAGCTTCAACGATTTTTAGTGCAGCCATTATGCAAAGAAACATTTACAATGAAAAGTATTATATATACATATATTAACAGGTTTTGGGATGGTAAATGTTTTTTGCTTCGAGCAAATGCAAAAAAGGATATGCGAGGATTATTTGAGAAAGAATTTTCTGAACCACTTCGTAAGTATTGGGGGAACGATCATAAAAAGGCAAAAGACCTTTGTATTGATTGTGGTATGCCTATGGATTCTAAGGAAAAAGTATCTATCGCATTTATGAAAGAGATGGCAGATGATTTGTCAAGAAAGAAATCAGCTTTCTGGAACTGTAAGGTAGATGCATATTTGTGTCCGGTATGTGCATATTTGTATGCTCTAAGCCCATTAGGATTTCAATTATATGCAAATAAATTTGTTTTTTTGAATATGAATGAAAGTATCCATAGTTTAATATCAGCAAATCAAAAGAGTGGTAAGAGTAAATTCTTATCTGAAAAGAAAGAGGAAGAAAAATATTCCGTTTGGTTTTCACGAAATTTAAACATAGTTCTTTCGGAAAAGAAAAGGGAGATATCTAATATCCAAGTAATATTAAGAGGAATACAGGCAGAAGACAAATACATTTGCAACAATATTGGAAAGGAAGTATTGTCTATACTGGAGAAAGAAAAAGTGAGTGATGCATTAAATTACCTTGGAAAACATCCGTTTATTAAATTAAATGGTGATTTTTTTAATGTTCATGAGGTTGTAGTTATGAATGTTTTAAACTATCAAAATCAATATACTTTATTAAATCGATTGATGAAAGAAGCGATTGAAAATGAGGGAATATTGTTTGCTGCATATTGGGTATATGTTGTTCAAGTATGGGCGAGACTTGTCAGATGTGGAAAAGATAAGGAAAGGAACATTACTATGGGTCAAAAAACTATGAGAAATAATGGCTATAATTTACGAAAAGCTATTATGGAAGCTAAAGGAGTAACAAAAGACGACTGTTTAAGAGGAACGATTTATCAGCTTTTGAATGCGTTGTCTGTAAAAGATACGGGTAAATTTATAGATATTGTAATAAGATTGTATAGTTCTACGAAACTATTGATGCCGGATGGATTTGTGGATATGTTATATGGAAAAGAAGTATTTCAAGAGTTGGGGTATGCATTTGTGCTTGGACTAAAGGGAAGTTGTTGGAATAATAAATTAGAAGATAAGAAGGAGGAAAAATAGTTATGGAAAGAAAAGGTTTAACAGTAACAATGATTTTTCTTGCGGAGAGTGCAAACTATGGTGAGGGAATAGGGAATATTACAACACTCAAAAAAATGTCAAGAGGTACCTATGAGCAGTATTCTTATATTTCCAGACAGGCAATGAGATATAATATTATCCAGCAATTAGAGTGGGATAAGACGCCTGTTGATGGGAAAAGTGGTGTTGTACAGTTTGCACCATCGGCAACTATTGAAGATTATCCGGAAATAGATTTGTTTGGATATATGAAGACAACATCCAAAGCCGATGAACAAAAGGGAGGAGCAACAACGAGGAGTGCAGTTGCAAGGCTGAGCAATGCTATTGCATTGGAACCATATCAGAGTGACTTGGAATTTTTAACAAATATGGGAATGGCAAAAAGACAGAATTTGGAAAATGGAATTGCACAAAGTGAAATTCATCGTTCTTATTATACTTATACGATGTCAATTGATCTTGACAGAGTAGGAGTGGATGGGGAAGTTGAGATTTCACAAGAAGAAAAAGCTGAAAGGGTAAAGGCTCTTTTGGAAGCTCTTTGCTATTTATATCGTGATATTAAAGGGAGAAGAGAAAATTTAAGTCCATTATTTGTTATAGGAGGAAGATACGAACGGAAAAATCCATTTTTTGAAAATAGAATGATGATTAAGAAAAATAAAATAAATGTAGACACTTTAAAAGAAATTATTGAGGACAGTGGAATTAAACAATTTACTTATGCGGGAGTAACAACAGGAATTTTTGATAATGATGCTGAGATTAAGCAGGCATTATCAGCAGAAACAGTAGGTTCAGTGTTTAAGTGTTTGAAAGAGGAAGTGGATGCGTATTATGGAGAAGGCAATTAGATTACAGTGTTTTCAAAATTTGGCAAATTATCGGAAACCAAGTAGTTTTATTATAAAAGAAACGTTTCCATTACCACCCTATTCCACAGTTTTAGGAATGATTCATGCAGCGTGTGAATTTACAGAGTTTCATCCGATGAAATTAAGTATTCAAGGAACTAATGCGGGAACAATTTCTGAGTTGTATACGAGATATTCTTTTTCTTCTGGTTCCAAATATGAGGAAGGACGTCATCAGATTTGCATAAAAGATAAAGAAAACTATGGTATTTTTAAGGGGATTGCCAATGTAGAGTTGGTTTGTAATAATCGAATGGTTATTCATATTGTGCCGGGGGAAGAAGATTTTCAAAAAGTATATGAATCGCTGAAAAATCCGCCTAAATATCTTTCGCTTGGGAGATATGAAGATATTTTGGATATAGAAAGTGTGGATATTGTAAATATTTTTCAAGAGGAAGAAGTAACAGTGAAACGTGATATTTATATTCCAGTAGACTATGAGACGGAGGAGGGGGAAAAGCTTCTCGAAAATCAAAGTTCTACAATATATACTTTAACAAAGGAATATGAAATTACAAAACAAGGAATGCGTAGATGGAAACGTGAAGGTGGAAGAATAAGAGCGTATTATATAGGAGCTGGAGAAACACTAGAAAAAGCATTTATAGATGACTCTGGAGATGAAGCAGCAATTATATTTGCTTAGAGAAAGATTTAATAGATACATTTTGGAAAATGGAGGAGTAATATTATGGAGTATTATGCAAAATCAAAAGAGAAAGGAAAGACAGAAAGAGAAAAGAAAAAAATTGAAAACTTATTGCAAAAAATATTACAAGATTCAAGTTGCGAATTGGAGGAATGGGAAATAAAAATTCTTGAGGATGAAATTGAGAAGATTTATGTAGAAAATATAGAAATGCAAAAAACTCTAAAAGAGCATGAAAAGGATATTGTAGCATGTGCAGAAAGATTTTTTGTAAGATATGATCAGTATTTTACAGAAAAGGAAAAGAGGCTGATTATAGAAGCATGTAGAATACATGATTGGGGAAAAGCTAATTTATTATTTCAAGCAGTTGTAAATGAAGAGGTAAAAGAAGAACTATCTAGCTATAATAAAAATAAAAAACAAATTCCTCATGGATTTTTGAGTGCACTGTCCATTTCTGTTGATGAATTTCTACAGATATCAGATTGCTTTAAGAGAGAGGATTTTGATATGTTTTTGACGGCGGTTTATTATCATCACACACGAAATGATGAATGGGATAGCGCGGAGATAAAAGAATATGCAGAGCAATATTACAGAGAGCATTTAGAAAAATATCTAGGAAGGGGAAAGGTATTGATTCGTAGCAGCTATCGCAATAAGTTGTTATTTAGAAATAATAACAATTGTAAAAATCTGCCGATAAAATGGGAGAAATGGGTACTATATTCAACTATTAAAGGTATGTTGAATAAGTTTGATTATACGGTTAGTGCAGGCTACGAAAATGCAGAAATTAATCCGGATTTAGAAAAAAGAGAATTGATAAAGAACGTGGAAGAAGCATTGAAAAATTATAATCTCCGTCCTGTGCAGACATATATGAAAGAGAATGTAGAACAGAATTTGGTTGTTATTGCACCTACTGGTTCTGGAAAAACGGAAGCCGCACTTCTATGGTTAAACGGAGAGAAGGGGTTTTATACATTGCCATTAAGAGTATCTTCTAATGCAATTTATGAGCGAATAAAGGTACGTTATAGATATGAAGATGTTGCACTTTTGCATTCAGATAGTATGCAAGTGTATTTGAAAGAAAGTGATGATACGGATACATATAAAAAGTATGAAAGAGCAAAATTATTGGCAAATCCACTGACTATATGTACAGTTGACCAATTGTTTAAGTTTGTATATAAGGCTTTAGGAACAGAGATATTTCCGGCAACTTTAAAATATTCAAAAATAGTATTGGATGAGATACAAGCGTACTCACCTCAAGTGATTGCGGCTATTATATATGGTCTGAAACAAATTGTATCAATGGGTGGGAAATTTGCAATTATTACAGCAACATTTCCTCCTGTTTTAGAGCATTTTATGAAACAACACGGACTATTGAAGGAAGAGAATTATCAGTTTCAAGATTTTTCAAATTCCTCTGAGTGGCTAAGGCATAAAGTGGATATTCGTGATGGAGAAATGGACATTGATGAAATAGCGGAGCAGGGCTTAGAGAAAAAAGTGTTGATTATATGTAATACTGTTTCAAAAGCACAAGAAATTTATAAGGAGTTAGAGGAATGGACAGAGGAAGTCCATCTCCTTCATTCCAGATATATTAGACGTGACAGAAATCAACTGGAAAAGATGATTATGCAATTTTCAGAAGATAGAGATGTAGCGGGAATTTGGGTTACAACGCAGCTCGTAGAGGCAAGTTTAGATATTGATTTTGATATATTATATACAGAAATGTGTACCGCAGATAGTTTGCTACAAAGAATGGGAAGGTGTAATAGAAAAGCACGATATCAGCCAGAGGAAGCGAATATTATTGTGTATGCAAATGAGAATGGAGTTGGCGATAAGTCTGTATATGGAAAAGAGTTATATTCTCGCTCTTTGGATAAGTTACATCAATATGTAGGCAAAACATTGTCTGAAAAAGAGAAAATAGATTATATTAATCAGGTTTACTGTGCAGAAGAAATTATGGATACTTCTTATTACAAAGAAATTGAAAAATATTTGAAACATTTTGAGGAACTTACACCTTTGGAGTATAGCAAACAGGAAACAGATGAAAAGTTTCGGAATATACAGAGCATAACGGTAGTACCGGACAGTATTTATGATGAAAATCAAATAATATTTGAAAAAAGTATAGAAGTACTTGAATGTCCACATATTGGAAGAAATGTAAAAAGTGTGTTTACTGCGAAATTAAATGATTTGACTTTAAATTTGAATCGATATGGGAATATGAAGGGAGTCGATGTTGCAACTGTAGGTGAAAAGGGGAATTGTAAAATTTTAGATATACATAGAATAAATTTAAAGTATGAATTTGACAGAGAAACTGGAAAAGGATGCGGTTTACTATTGAAACAGATTGAGGACGAGCAATTTTTTATATAATTTAAGAGGAACTTTTATATGGAAGAACGAATTACGGGAGTAATGATTTACTACTATTTTGTATGTAAAAGAAAATTATGGTATTTCTGTCATGAAATTAATATGGAGGCAGAGAATGAAAATGTGATGCTGGGAAAATTGCTGGACGAACATAGTTATCAGAGAGACGAAAAGCATATTAACATTGATAATGTGATTAATATTGATTTTATTAAGGAACATCATGAACTTCACGAAATAAAAAAGAGTAAATCTATAGAAGAGGCGGGAATTTGGCAAGTTAAATATTACTTGTATTATTTAAAACAAAGAGGTGTTGAAAATATTAGAGGGAAAATTGACTATCCTCTTCTTAAGAAAAATGTTATTGTAGAATTAGCGGATGAAGATATAAAAAAACTGGAAGGAATTATTTCGGAAATCTGTAAAATTAGAAAGCAAAATGTACCACCGGAATTTCTGGAAACGAAGGTTTGTAAAAAATGTGCGTATCATGATTTATGTTTTATTTAAAGGGGATATGGGATGAAGCAGAGTTTTTATGTATATAATAGTGGAGATTTGAAAAGAAAAGATAATACCCTTCAGTTTACTTCTTATGAAGGTGAAAAAAGAGATATTCCAATTGAAAGAATATCAGATATTTATGTAATGTCAGAAATGTCTTTTAATACAGTTTTTTTGAATTACATTTCCCAATATGGAATTCCAATACATTTTTTTAATTACTATAATTTTTACACAGGAAGCTTTTATCCTAAAGAAAGTTTATTAGCAGGACAATTGTTAGTAAAGCAGGTGGAACATTATAATAATTATGAGAAACGCTTAGTAATTGCTAAAAAATTTATAGAAGCTGCGGCAGATAATATTTATCGGAATTTACGGTATTATAATGGGAGAGGTAAAGATGTTGTGGAACAGATGCAAGAAATAAATTCTTTACGTCCTAGAATATTGAAAGCAGAAACAATAGAAGAATTAATGGGCATAGAAGGGAATATTCGTCGGAAATATTATTCAGCATGGAATACTATTGTAAATCAGGAAATTAATTTTGAAAAAAGAGTTATGCATCCACCGAATAATATGATTAATTCTTTGATTTCATTTGTCAATTCATTGATTTATTCTAAAACCTTAAGTGAGATTTATCACACACAGTTAAATCCGACAATTAGTTATTTGCATGAGCCTGGATTTCGGAGATATTCATTATGCTTAGATTTGGCAGAAGTATTTAAACCGTTAATAGGGGATAGACTAATTTTTTCCTTGCTAAATCGTAGGCAAATAACAGAGGAAAGTTTTACAAAAGAATTGAATTTCTTGCATTTGAAGAAAGAAGCATCCAAGCTAATTGTAACTGAACTTGAAAATAAGTTAAAAACTACGATTATGCATAAAGAATTGGGGAAACAGGTATCTTATCAATATTTGATTCGTTTAGAGGCATATAAATTAATAAAACATTTAATTGAAGAAAAAGAATACGAAAGTTTTAAAATTTGGTGGTAAAATGTATGTAGTTTTGGTGTATGATATTAGTAAAACAGATAATGGACAAAAGCGTTGGTCTCATGTTTTTAAAACGTGTAAAAAATATTTATCACATGTACAAAATTCTGTATTTGAAGGTGAGATTTCTAAAGTACAATTAATGAAATTGCAGAAGGAATTGAAGCCGTATATTAATGAAGAACTAGATTCGGTACTTGTGTTTAAAAGCAGGCAGGAGAAGTGGCTTGATAAGGAATTTTGGGGAAAAGAGGAGGATAAGACGGGGTTTATGTTGTAATTGTCGACTTGTAATAATGTAAAAAATAGTAGAGGTCGACAGTACGAAATATGAGGGCTGAGACAGCAGTTCTCAGGGAAATAGTAAAAGAATATGTGGAAAGTTGTTTAGGTAGACAAAAATGATATTGTAAGGTATTGAAATATAAGCATGTATGAGAAACGGGTATTAATAGAAACATATTGGAATGTAAATTGGTATCTTAATACAGAAAATTTTACTGCTACCATCCGTATTAATAGAAACATATTGGAATGTAAATTTTGATGTGATTTTAGTATGGAAATTCAGCCGTTTTGGTATTAATAGAAACATATTGGAATGTAAATGAAAATGCTGAAAAAGTAGAAAACAGTACGTCTGCTGTATTAATAGAAACATATTGGAATGTAAATGAGTGTACGAGAAAGGAGAAATGTGAAGAACACGGAGTATTAATAGAAACATATTGGAATGTAAATCCGTTTTATTGGTGGGTTTTGACAAAAATTACTAATTGTATTAATAGAAACATATTGGAATGTAAATCGGATACCTTGTCTGCTTCTGTTTCCTGTGCCGCCGGTATTAATAGAAACATATTGGAATGTAAATAGCATCGCCGTACACCTCAGCATCGCCGTACACCTGTATTAATAGAAACATATTGGAATGTAAATGAGGAAAATATCAAGAACCGTGAGGCGGATACAGGTATTAATAGAAACATATTGGAATGTAAATGAATATCCGCAAGACGTTGTAAACGCCGGACGACTTAGTATTAATAGAAACATATTGGAATGTAAATACGAGAGTATTAAACTCATCCATAATCGATTTTTTAGTATTAATAGAAACATATTGGAATGTAAATACGAGAGTATTAAACTCATCCATAATCGATTTTTTAGTATTAATAGAAACATATTGGAATGTAAATTTTACATAATTGTTTACTTCTGTAATTTCTTCTTCTGGTATTAATAGAAACATATTGGAATGTAAATACATAAGCATTATATAAATATCTCATACGATTTCGTAGTATTAATAGAAACATATTGGAATGTAAATCAGTGTCAATCGGTGCACCAACATTCATTCTCTGGGTATTAATAGAAACATATTGGAATGTAAATCAAATTATAATAGGTTTACGCTTTTTTAAGGTCTGGTATTAATAGAAACATATTGGAATGTAAATACAACCGTGCTGACATCAGAAAACGAAATATCTGTGTATTAATAGAAACATATTGGAATGTAAATGAAATATTATCTTGATACCTTCCAGGGACAGAATAGTATTAATAGAAACATATTGGAATGTAAATCAATGACAAAGAATGAGGCAATCGAAAGCATTTTAGTATTAATAGAAACATATTGGAATGTAAATCAAGGTTATCTTCACTCTGTACGACCCCCTCTCTGAAGTATTAATAGAAACATATTGGAATGTAAATCTGTCTCCTATTCGTAATTGAAACACTCTTTGTAAGTATTAATAGAAACATATTGGAATGTAAATGCATTTGAAGATTTTCTTCTGAAACATCAATCGCTGGTATTAATAGAAACATATTGGAATGTAAATTAGAACGAAATGTATTGCAGCCTATGAGGGAAATTTAGTATTAATAGAAACATATTGGAATGTAAATGCTTTGATAAGACTTTTGAAATTTTAGACACTATCTGTATTAATAGAAACATATTGGAATGTAAATAAGAAATCATTAACAACAGAGAGCGGTGTGTCAATGTATTAATAGAAACATATTGGAATGTAAATACAAGAATAATATGGCTCTTTAAAGTGGTAAAGTCCAGTATTAATAGAAACATATTGGAATGTAAATTACAAACATCACAGGCAAAGCAATTTCTCGTCATACAGTATTAATAGAAACATATTGGAATGTAAATGTAGAACCATCTCCATGCGGATCACGTCTGCCGGAGTGTATTAATAGAAACATATTGGAATGTAAATTCTTTACGGACAAGGAAATGGTAGCCCATGCCAGCCCGTATTAATAGAAACATATTGGAATGTAAATTCCGGAGCGTGCCGAAGACAATGCTATGTACTATGCGTATTAATAGAAACATATTGGAATGTAAATATCTAAATTCATTTCGTGAAAATTTGTGTAAGGAAGTATTAATAGAAACATATTGGAATGTAAATGACGTTGAGGTAATAATCTTTGACGAATTTAATCCAGTATTAATAGAAACATATTGGAATGTAAATAAAGAAATATCCGTTGCAGATTATTTGGACTATTGGGTATTAATAGAAACATATTGGAATGTAAATTATATTCTCCTGTCTTAAAATGTCGAACGGTTTTTCGTATTAATAGAAACATATTGGAATGTAAATGATGACAAGCTTATAAAACTTGGTAGAGAAAGAGTTTGTATTAATAGAAACATATTGGAATGTAAATGCATCTGCATTGTTAGATATAATCGTGTTAGGATAGTATTAATAGGTAAACGCAAAATAGCGAGTACCTTGACATTTTTAGGGAGACTATGAAAAAGTCAGCGAAGGAATGGTTTCAGACATAACAGATAAACTGCTTCCCAAGATTGAGGAATGGCAAAACAGACCATTATCCTCCGTTTATCCAATTGTATTTATAGATGCGGTGCATTTTTCTGTCAGGGACGATGGGATTATTCGAAAGTTAGCAGCATATGTTGTTCTTGGGATAAATGAAGATGGAAAAAAAGAAGTTCTTACAATTGTTATTGGAGAAAACGAAAGCAGTAAATATTGGTTGAGTGTTTTAAACAGCCTTAAAAATCGTGGGGTCAAGGATATTCTGATTTTATGTTCAGATGGTCTTACAGGCATCAAAGAAGCCATCACAGCAGCCTTCCCAGCAACAGAGCAACAAAGATGTATCGTTCACATGGTAAGAAATACTTTAAAATACGTTGCCAATAAAGACATGAAGGCGTTTGCCAAAGATTTGAAGACCATCTACACAGCGGCTGATGAAAATAGTGCCTATACCCAGTTGGAGAACGTAAAACAAAAATGGGAGGGGCAATACCCCAATGCCATGAAACGTTGGTATGATAACTGGGATGCAATAACACCGATTTTTAAGTTTTCTAAAGAAACTAGAACCGCCTTTTACACAACAAATGCAATAGAGTCGTTGAATTCGTCATATCGCCGTTTGAATCGACAGAGAAGCGTATTTCCTAGTTCACAGGCATTATTGAAAGCTCTTTATCTGGCAACTTTTGAAATAGCCAAGAAATGGACTATGCCAATCCGAAATTGGGGAAAAGTACGTGGCGAGCTTGCTATCATGTATCCGGATCGTATGCCGGAATAACAAAAAACGCTGGAATATCAAGAGTGAATAAACACCCGGTTTTTCCGGGTGCTCTTGACATGCCAGCTTATTTTTGATATGTATTAACCAAGGGCTTGACAGCAAAATCTGCCGCCAAGCCCTATCAATTATCATAGAAGATCTGAAATTACAGAAAATTTTTCACACACTCTTTTTAGGCGGCTGCTTTGCAGCCACCGATATTTAACCTTTGCGAATCCCTGCCGGAAGTTTTTCTGACCAGGGCAGAAGATCTTCCAGAAAAGAACAGTCCTTATCATTCATGTGTCTCGGAATCTCTTCCAAGAGATGCTGCACATAATCAAAAGGTTTCAGATTATTGGCTTTTGCAGTTTCTACAATACTGTAAATAATTGCGGAAGATTTGGCTCCATGAATCGTATCGATCATCTGCCAAATCTTCTTTCTAATACAAAAACCTCGGATTGCCCTTTCGGATGCATTATTATCAATCGGAACATCTCCGTCTGTAAGAAATACCCGGAGATATTTTTCCTGATTTCGTGCATATCTAACGGCATCACCAAATTTGTCCTTTTTGGACACATTTATGGTTTTCAGGTACGCAAAAAAAGCATCCACAAGAGGTTTGATAACCACCTGTCGCTGTTTCAGTCGTTCATCAGAAGAAAGGTCATTCAATTTCCCTTCTTCCCGATAGATTGCCTGAATCTGTTTCATCAGCAGAAATGCATTGGATTCCTTTTGGGATGGTTTGGGAATCAGCTTCAAAGCTTCATCAAATCTGCGGCGACAGTGCACCCAGCATCCAGCAATGGTCAGTTCTTCCAATTCTTTTTCTAAAGTATGGTAGACCTGATAACCATCTGTTACACAGATGCCATCGTATCCTTTCAGGAATTCCCGTGGATGGGATGCATTTCTTGTCTGCTGGTATTCATACAGGACAATCTGCCGGTCTTGATACAGATGGCCAGAACGGTATACCCACATCCAGCTTTTGCTTCCGGCTTTGCGTCCGTCATGGTTTACAAGCACCGGTGTTTCGTCTGCCTGGATCACATGATAGAAATACAATTCTTCATGAAGATGATCATAAAGGATCGATAGATATTCCTCTGCCAAACGTATGCACCAGTTTGCCATGTTCTGCCTTGTGATCTACAGGCCATAACGCTGGAATTCCTGCTCTAACCGATAGAGAGGAACTGCATTCACATACTTTCCATTGATGATCGCAGCTCCAAGAGATGGTGATACCAAACTTCCATGCAGTAATGCTTTTGGATGGTCTGCTTTGACCATGTGCTCATCTGTTTTGCTGGCATACACACCGATGTGATGTTCTTCTACCTCTACCCTCGCAGGTGCAAAATGATATTTTTTGGAAATGGCATCCGGTAACTGTTTCCACCCATTGACACCAAATTCTATTTCCAATTCCTCCTCTGACAGATAATGGTCAATCCGTCTGACCGTAAGTCCGGAAAGATCTGATTCTTTCTTTCCCTTACGCTTTGGCTGTTTTGGAGATTTGAGTTCCAGATCATCAGGTTCTTTTTCATTGAGATCGTAGACAGCTTCCGCTTCATTGAAAAAAACAATAGTGCCGTCTACTTCTTGAAAACAGATCTGGCTGGTATCTTCCATTTTTTCAGATGACCTTCCAAAACGGTTCTGCTTACCAAGGATTACCTGTTCCATCAGAAGCTGCATTTTTTCATTCGATGCGTGAAGCTCCTTTGTTATGGCTTCCAATTGTTCCTGCTGTTGTAAAAGAAGCTGGATAAGAAACGACTTATCAACACTATTTAATTGTTCCTCCGTATACTTAACTGCCATAACCAAACCTCACTTTCCTGAGTGCTATTATAGCGGAACCAACGGTTTTTGGCTATTTTTGAATTCTGTCACCTTCGTCATTTTGACAGTGGATAACAGTCATGAATACCTGAAAATAAAAGCCTGAATTTCAGATATTTATGACTGTTATCCACAATCTGAAAAGTTTTGGAATCAGGAGTATATAGAAACTCACAGAAAACTTTCAGGATGTGAATAACTTTAAATTTTATATTGCACAGGGTGATTTATCATGGATGAAAGCAATTTTATTTTCTGCGTTTTGCACAAATCACAAGGAGAATTCTGGACAGGAGATTTCTTCTATGGGATGTCTGGCAACGATTTCCAGACCTTGCATTAACATTTGATACTGGTCTGCACTAATTTCCAGTGCTTCTTCTTGTGTACGGGGCCAGCAGAAGTTTCCGTTTTCAATCCGCTTGTACAGAAGTAGAAATCCATCGCCCTCCCAGATAAGCCCTTTTATCCGATCTGTACGTTTGCCGCAAAATAAGAATAATGTATTCTTATCGTAAGGATCAAGCTGGAACTGAAAACGTATGATTCTGGCCAAGCCATCGATCCCTCTGCGCAGATCCGTAAATCCAGTCGCCAGATATACTTTTTTGAACCCGGAGCCATCATTGAGCATTGCCGAGCACTCCCAAAAGTGTTTTTAGAAATGAATCAGATGCCTGTTCGGTAATTTCCAGAGTGAGGTTGTTTCTGCCTCTAATCAAGGCAATGATTTTATACTCCGCTGCCATATTTACCGGCTGGATTGCAGAAGAGGGAACTTCTACAAATGTTTGTGTATGATCCGCTGTTTTCAGATAAGCCTCACGAACTTTCCGGAGTCTCCAGTAATAACTTGCTTTTGTAATGTCGTGTAGTTGACACCATTCATCGATTTTCATTCCTTGCGGACGGTTTTGGCATTCCCTGACCATGTCAGCCCATTCACTCAGACGGGTTTGCTGTGCAACTAAACTTGTATGAGATTTCATAACTCACCTCCTGTAGCAAAGTCAAAAAAGTTGAGTACTAAACTATTTGGACTTTGTAGTGATGAGTCTATTATCTCACATCGGATGATTTTGAACAGGTACTCGCTATTTTGCGTTTACATTAATAGAAACATATTGGAATGGAAGCATATAGCCAGATAGTGGTGGCTTTGAATGCAAAGCAAAATTCTTATATCAATACAATATCCAGAAGGATACAGAAAAAATAAGATAACAAAGATGAATGAACAATGGAAAAACTTAAAAGAAGAGTGTACTGCAAATATCACATTTGTTTATCATGGCTGTTGAGCTGACAGTCTAACAGTAAGAAGTGTCCTCTTTATAGAGGTGTTATTTGGAGATACGATTATGAATGAGAAAGAGTGCTTCAAATTTACATTAGATCTTTTGAACAAATATGATTAGCAAAAGAAAGAGGTTAAAATGCGTAAAGTTACACGAAAGAGTATAAAAGATTCAGATATTGATTTAAAAAGAGTTAAGAAACGTTTGTTAGAAATGGCAGATGCAATTCACATTAACAATAAAAATAACTTAACAGATATAAATGTTATATGTGAAGAAATTTTTGGACAGATATTAAATAAGTTGTATGATATAAATCTAGTTTCACTATCAGCAGAAGTTTCGGGAACTTTTATAGCTGTTGATTTAGTTGATTATGGAAAAAGAGTTGCATATCAAATAACTTCGCAAAATAGTCGAAAAAAAATTGACACAACTCTTAAAAAGTTTAATGACTCAGGGTTATATAGGAATATTGATGAACTTTATTTTCTCATATTGAGTTCACATGAACATACATATAAAGGCACAGATACTATATGTTTAAAGAATGGAAAAAAGTTTTCTTATACAAAAAATGTAATGAATTTCAATAAACTTATAAGTGAAATAGAACGAAAAAACGAAATAAAAACTGGTTTTATTGTAGATGTATATGAGTGCATTAGTATGGTATATGATTCGGGACGATTAAAATATTTTAGCATTGTGAATGAAACCGAATTGTTGATGCGGACTTCAATTTATGATTTAGACGAAACAAAATCATGGACAAAAGGTTATGGAGACATACATTTATCAGCATTTATACCATTATCTTATGAAGGCGAGTTGAGTTGCATGCTTCAGATACGCCAACATAATTTGTCAGGTGTATATATTACATTTAATCAAGAAATGTTATTAGAGGACTATTTTATATCAGAAATAGAATTTGAGAAAAAACATCATGTTGGTAGATATGAGGACGAAGAAGAAATTTGTATGCAAATTCAAAATATGCGTATTAATTTAAATGCGCATACTGCATATCATATATATAAGTTGTTTGAAGAACTTAAAGAGGAGTATTTTGTGACAAGAAAGAAAATCAATAATATTCTTGGAGTTGAAGGTCTGAGTAGAGAGGAAAATAAATACCGTCTTATGACAATTGATATAATGGAATGGGAAGAAATATTATTTTTTGCAAGAAATCATGATTGGCTTCAAAAAGACAATGAAATGGAGTGGAATATTTTTAATAATAATTGTAGTAGAAGTAGTCTCACTTTATCCCCAAATGTAAATGGAACAATTCGAGGAGATATATTGGCTAAAATATCAGTTAGCCCAAATGAATTATGGAATGATAAATTGGATTTATATTGGGAACCGGGATTTAAGACTGGTACAAGAAGTATGGATTGTTTTGATAATATTGTTAAGTGGAAAGCTGATTACACAGCAGAATGGATTAGAAATAAACTTTTGGAAAGAGCACATACATATTATGAAAAATGTAATACCAAGCAGTCTTTTTGGCAGAGAATATGGAACAGATTGCATATAGGCAAAGCATAGTGTGAAGCCTTAAAATTTCAGAATATCATTTCTGTATATTAGAAATCTATAGAACTATTTCCTGAAATAAAAGGATAAATATCATAAAAAATGCGAATAGTTTTTTCTTTTCCAAAAGAATATACTGATGAAAAAACAAAAGAGGTAAAATGGGATGGATAAAGATTATATATGGGAAGCAGAGTATGGAAGAAGAAATCATTTACGGGAAATATTAAAAGAACTTGTAAGAAAGCAACAAGCAGAAGCATTACAGATGGTAGCATTATGTGTAAATAATATACCGTATAATTTAGAACTGTATATAGTAGTTAGTTATGATAGACCTCAAAAAGAAGATATAGAAGAAATGCAGGAATTGTTTGAAGGGGGAGGGCTGTTGTATCGACAGGATTTAACAATGATAGAACTTTTAAAAGAAATGGGAAATAGACGATTTGATAGCTATACAGTTTTAGATGAAGCATCTGTTGATGTAATATTTGATGGTGCATTTGCTTTCGCAGAAATCGGGGATTTAGAAAAGAAAGGTTATATTATGAAGCCATTGGGAAAACAAAGCCCGGTTTTTATTAGTCACAGTTCTAAAGATAAAAATGAGGTAGAAAAACTACTTCCTTATTTGAACGGCTCGGGGTTACCGGTATGGTTTGATAAATATAGTATTCATATAGGCGAGTCGATTGTAGAAGGTGTACAAAATGGGATAGAAAGTGCAGAAAGTGTGATTTTTTGGATTACAAGAAACTTTTTATTGTCTAAATGGTGCAAGTATGAAATGAGAAGCTTTGTTAGAAAATTAATTGAAGATGAGATACTTATTATTAGTATTTTGGATGAAGATATTGCAATATCGGATTTACCATTGTTTATGCAGGACGTAAAAGCTTTATATAGAAAAGAAAAAAATTACGAGGAGTTAGCAAAAGAAATTTTACCGGTTATGAAGCAATATGTTACCAGTAGAATAAATAAACGTGAGGGTATGGTATGAAATTAGATATATGTGAAATCAAGAAGATGTTAAAAACAATGTGTGAAGTTACCGTCTATTCAGAAAGAAATCAAATATATTTGAAAAAACATTTTAGAGAACAATTGGGAAGCAATATAGAAATATCAATTAATAGGAAAAACAAGAAAGAAATGATTATTAAAGAAACAGGAGAGGGGAGGTGTAAAACTAATTATTATTCAAAAGAGATCGTAGAAGAACTTTCGAATGCAGTGAATAAAACAGGAAATTTGCAGTTTGTATTTTTGTATGATTTAAAGGAAGAGATATGGAGAGGTGTGTTAATTCCTAATTTTGAAGAATCATATTTATGGAATGAGTTGAAAAATCAATCTCAAGAAAGTAATGAATATGAACAGTTTTATGAAGAGAAGAAACTGATTGTAACAATTATGAAACGTCGATATTGGTCTATAATAGAATATGAAGAAGTAGAATTTTTATATAGCGTGGCTTGCAGGATAACACAAATGGTATATCCTCATGAAAACAAAGATGGATGGAACTATTTAATTGCATGTTTACTAGGATTGATGAGAGAAACCTTAAGTACACAAAGGAAAATAAAAAAAGTAGAATCCCAACTTTCATTAAATACATTTGTGAGTAGGAATACACGTTGTGAATATCAAGAATTTTTTGGTTCGACAGATGCAGTTGATGAAAATATAGTTGTAGAAGAATTTAAAAGCCAACTAACTTCATTTGAAAAACTAATTTTAAATTGGAGAACAAGGAACATAGATTTAGAGAATAATATTAGCATAGGATATTATTTTAAAGAACGTTTACTTCAATCACTGGAAAATATGAAAGAGAAAGCATACAGGTATTTCGGGAAAGATTATGTAAGGAGTTTTTTTGAAACAAGAATAGCATAGTAACAAACCGCCCGCAAGTCTCAGAAATGGAGATTTGCGGGCTTAAAATTTATTTCATATCTTTATAAAGTTCCTTCCCATAAGTATCTAATAAATGGATTGTTTTTTCCATGTCTTCTTTTTCTGTTTCAGGATGAAGGGCGCAGATGCGAAGGACTGTTTTTCCATGAAGGACAGTAGTAAACACAGCAGCATATCCGCTTTCCAATATTTTTTCGGAAATTTGTTCATTTAAAAGATCGGTTTGCTCGTTGGATAATCCTTTTGGGGCATAGCGGAAATTTATCATGGCAAGCTGTGCTGGAGATATAATTTCCCAATCAGGAAGCTCTTTTAAAATATCTTCTGCCCAATATGCAAGCTGAAAACCGTGTTCAATAGCACTGCCGATTAAATCTGTTCCTAAAATCTGTAAGGTGAGCCACAGTTTTAATCCTCTGGCAGGTCTGGTGAGTTCCATACCGATATCCCATGTATTAATATGTTCTCTGTCTCCCTGCACATCTTTTAAATATTCTGGATTTACGTGAAAACTGTGGAACAAATGTTGAATATCTTTTACCAAAACCATAGCACATCCATAAGTTTGAAATAGCCATTTATGGGCATCCCAACTTAAACTGTCAGCCAATTCTGTTCCGTCTAAAAGGTGGCGATATTTAGGACTTAACAGGACAGAAGCGCCGTAAGCGCCATCAATATGAAACCAAAGGTTGTGTTTCTGGCAGATAGCTGCGATAGCTTTGAATGGATCAATACTTCCGGTATTTGTAGTTCCGGCAGTTCCGATAACTACAAATGGGATAAGTCCGGCTTTTTTGTCATCTAAAATCGTTTTTTCCAAAATTTCAGTATTTATTTTAAAATCCGGTGTAGTAGGAATTTTACGAATTCTTTTGTTGGGAATACCGATAATGCGAAGACCTTTTGCAACAGAGCTGTGTGTTTGGTCGGAAATATATGCAACACCCAGATGTAAGGTTTCATCTGTAAGCTTGTTGTCTCGAGCAGCTGTAAGTGCTGTGATATTTGCCATGGAACCTCCGCTTACAAAAACACCTCCGGATTTTTCACCAAATCCTGCCTGAGTGCAGAGCCATTTTAACACTTCCTGCTCAATACAGTTTACCATGGGAGCCAGTTTGCTCCCACCTGCATGGATATTATAGGCAGATGTCATAATATCACCAAGCCAAGAAATAGAAGAAGCAGGACCAGGTACAAAGCCAAAGAAACGTGGATGATTGGAGTCTCCTCGATACTGGTATACTTCGTTCATCATTTTCTGAACTACCTCATTGGCAGGACGCCCGTCTTTGGGAATTCCCAACTGTTTTATTTTTTCAGCTTGTCCATCCGGTGCATTCCAGATGACCTGCTGTGTATGAATATCATGCTTTTCCAAACAAAAATCATGAACAAAATTTTTGATTTCTTTTTCTAACTGAGCGCTGTTTAAAATATTTTCACTGTTTATCATAATATTATCAACTCCTAAAGTTTCATTGTTATCTTGACGCCTTTAATATAGTAGTTTACACTAAAACTATTTATTTGTTAAATTGATAAATTTTATAATATATATGAAAAAAAATAATAAGAGGAAGATATGGAAATTAGAAATATCGCTACTTTTTTAAAGGTAGCAGGGACACAAAACTTTTCGAAAGCAGCAGAGCAGTTGGGCTATTCACAATCAGCAGTTACGGTACAGATACAACAGTTAGAAAAAGAATTAGATACACAGCTTTTTGAAAGAATAGGGAAAAGAGTTTATTTAACAGAGAAAGGGCAGGAATTTGTTTTTTATGCAAACGAAATTATGAGGGTGACGAATCGTGCCCTTGATTTTTCGAAGAAAAACAGTGTACCGAAGGGGACGTTGAGAATAGGGGGTGTAGAGTCGATTTGTACGGCATTGCTGCCTGATTTAATATTAAAGCTTCATAAGCTTTGTCCTGAGATTGAAATTGTAATTAAATCCGGAAAAACCGCAGATTTACTTGATATGGCCAAGGGAAATGATTTGGATTTGATTTTTACTTTGGACCAGAAAATTTGTAATCCGGAGTGGCCTTGTGCAATGCAAAGAACAGAAGAAATTATTTTTGTTACATTGGGAAAAGAAAGACAGGAAAAGAGAAAAATACAGATACAGGAATTGGTACAGGAACCTTTTCTTCTTACAGAGAGGGGAGCAGCCTATCATTATGAATTAGAGCGACTTTTATCAGAACGTGATTTAAGAATTTCACCTGTGTTGGAGATTGGGAATACAGAGACAATTATCAATTTATTGAAAAGGGGAATGGGTGTTTCTTTTTTGCCGGAATTTACGGTGAGAAAGGAATTAAAAAGAGGAAAACTCAGGCAGCTTGATACAGATTTACCCGGTGTAAAAATGTACAGCCAATTATTGCACTATAAAAATAAGTGGATTACACCTCAGATGCAAGTGTTTATAGACATGGTAAAAGGAGAGCAGACTCATTAAATATTGAGCGCTCTCCTTTTGGGATTATGTGCGGGCAAGCCCATCCACACTCAGCACTACGCCTGTAATATAAGAAGCCTCATCAGAAGCTAGAAATACAAAAGCATTAGCAATGTCCTCCGGTTGTCCCAGACGGCGTAAAGGAATTTGAGCAATCATCGGTTCGATGACTTCCTTTGGAACTGCCTTCATCATGTCTGTTTCTGTAATTCCGGGGGCTACTGCATTTACACGAATCCCTTTTGGCCCCAGTTCTCGTGCAAGAGATACCGTAAGACCATTTACCGCAAATTTGGAAGTAGGATAGGCAATACCGCTTGGCTGTCCGTAAATACTTACCATAGAAGAGGTACTTAAAATAACACCTTTCTTGCGTGCTACCATACATTCAGATGCTGCTTTGGTAGCATTGAATACGCCTTTTACATTTAAGTCCATAACTTTATCAAACATTTCTTCTGTATAATCAGTAAAAAGTGTGCTTTCCGAAACTCCGGCATTGTTGACAAGAATGTCTACACATCCGTATTGTGAAGTGACGCTTTTAAATTCGGCTCTTACAGCTTTTAAATCACTTAAATCAGGGCTAATTCCTACTACTGTGGAGTCAGGGTATTTTTCTTTTAACTGTGCAACTGCTTTTTGGGCAGACTGCATAGAACTGGCAGTTAAGATTACAGTTGCGCCTTCTCTTAAAAATGCATCGGCAGTGGCATATCCAATACCTCTGCTTCCTCCGGTTATAATTGCTACTTTATCTTTTAATCTCATAAATATTCACCTCGTAAAATTGATATGTTTAGTATACGCATTTAACAGAAGAATATCTGTGACCAAATCACAAAAGGAAAAAACAAATACTTGCACAGGATATTTGAGAATGGTATGATAGGAAGAAATAAACAGGAGGTAGAAGATGGGCTGTTTAGGGAACTTGTTATGGTTTATTTTTGGAGGCTGCATTTCCGGTCTTAGCTGGTGTCTGGCAGGATGTCTGTGGTGTATTACGATTATCGGAATTCCTGTGGGACTGCAGTGCTTTAAGTTTGCATCTTTAAGCTTTTTTCCTTTTGGAAAAGAAGTTTCTTATGGCGGAGGGGCAGGCTCTTTGATTTTAAATATTATCTGGCTGGTGGTATCAGGACTGCCACTTGCGCTGGAACATTTGGTTTTTGGGGTGGCTTTATGTATTACTGTGATAGGCATTCCTTTTGGTTTGCAGCAGTTTAAGCTTGCAAAGCTGGCGCTTATGCCCTTTGGCGCAGAAATTGTATAAGAAAAGAAAGGATTATGAAAAATGAGTGAACAAATGCAGAAAACAATGGACAAATTTTTAGAAGAATTAAGAGGAAAAGCAAAAGACTATCCAGAACTGATGGATTTATTTGTAACCTGCTATACAAACACATTGGATACCACAGTAAAGAGAATGGAAAACAACACCACACATGTAATTACAGGTGATATTCCGGCTATGTGGCTGAGAGACTCCGCTGCGCAGCTTCGTCCATATATCTTCCTTGCAAAGGAAGATGAGGAAATTCGTGAGTTAATTGCAGGACTTGTGAGAAGACAGTTTATGTATATCAATATTGATGAGTATGCAAATGCTTTCAACCATTCTGCAAGCGGTGACTGCTGGGAAAAGGATGATCCAAATCAGAGCCCATGGGTATGGGAAAGAAAATTTGAGATTGACTCTTTATGCTACCCAATTCAGTTGGCATATTTATTATGGAAAAATGCAGATTGTGTAACACAGTTTAATGAAGATTTCCAGAAAGGTGTAGAAAAAATTCTGGAAGTATTCCACACAGAGCAGTATCATGAAGAAAAATCTTCTTATCGTTTTAACAGAAACAATGGATATTATCGTGATACACTTTCCAGAGATGGTAAGGGAGCATTAGTAAAATCAGGAACAGGTTTAATCTGGTCCGGTTTCCGTCCAAGTGATGATGCTTGTACTTATGGATATTTAATTCCTTCCAATATGTTTGCAGTAGTTGTTTTAGGATATCTGGAAGAAATTGAAACAGAGATTTATCATAATCAGGAGCTTGCCAAGGCAGCAAAAGAATTAAAAGATGAGGTTTATCAGGCGATTGAAACAATCGGTAAGACTTTCACAGAAGAATTCGGTATGGTATATGCCTATGAAACAGATGGTTTTGGTATGTACAACTTAATGGACGATGCCAATGTACCAAGTCTTCTTTCCATGGATTATTTGGGATATCCTTCTGATAGGGAAATTGCAGGAAATACAAGAAGACTGCTCCTTAGCGAAGCTAATCCATTCTATTTCAAGGGAGAAAAGGCAGCAGGAATTGGAAGCCCTCATACACCTTCCAACTATGTTTGGCATATTGCTATGGCAATTCAGGGACTTACAGAAACTGAACAGGAAAAGAAAATGGAAATTTTAAAAACAATGGCTGCTACAACCGGCGGCAAAGGTGTTATGCACGAAGGATTTTGTTGTGAAGACGATACTCGCTTTACAAGAGAATGGTTTTCATGGGCAAATGCCATGTATGCAGAATTGTTCTTAGACTGCATGGGATATCGTTTAGAAAAATAAAGAAAAATTTTTAGAATAGAGAAGAACTTTTGAAAGGGGAGGCTGTTTTATACAGCCTCCTTTTTATGCTGTTTTAATACCATTTTAATACCTCGCCTCTGTATTATAACACGAATTTAAAATTACCTATGCTACACTAGGTTCTGCCATAAAGGAAGAAAGAGAGATGAAGAATATGGATTTATTGATGATTTTAATTCTGGCAATATGCTTTGGCAGTATGAAGCTTTTGGCTGACTGGTGTGAAAAACAGGTAGGAATTACCGTTTCTAAGGAGGAGCGCAAATGATTTTATTAGGTATGATTATTTTATTGCTTGCCGGATATTTGTTTTATGCTTTGATTTATCCGGAGAAACTGTAAGACATAAAGGAAGCTTGGAGGAGAAAAGGAATGTTACAGATTGTACTTACACTTGCAATATTCATGATACTGGTAATTCCAATGGGAACTTATATGTATCATATTGCTACAAAACAAAAGACCTTCGCCGATAAGATTTTTAATCCGCTAGACAATACCATTTACAAAATTTGTCATATCGGCAGAGAGGGAATGAACTGGAAACAGTATGCGCTGCATTTATTAACAACAAATGCGGTTATGGTATTTATCGGATATCTGGTATTAAGACTGCAAGGAATTTTATTTGCAAACCCTAATGGGATTGAAGCAATGGAGCCAACGCTTTCCTTTAATACCATTATCAGTTTTATGACAAATACAAACCTGCAGCATTATTCCGGTGAGTCAGGACTTTCCTATTTAAGCCAGATGCTGGTTATTATCTTTATGATGTTTGTATCAGCAGCAAGCGGATATGCAGCATGTATGGCGTTTTGCAGAGGACTGGCAGGAAAACAAAAAGATGTGGGTAACTTCTATGAAGACATGGTAAGAATTACCACACGTATTTTAATCCCTGTATCTTTTATCGCAGGCTTGTTACTTATATGGCAGGGCGTTCCGCAGACACTGGAAGCAAATCAGACAGTACAGACCATTGAAGGACAGTTTCAGGATTTGGCAATGGGACCGGTAGCTTCCTTGGAAAGCATTAAGCATCTGGGAACAAACGGCGGTGGATTTTTCGGTGCAAACTCTACAACACCATTTGAAAATCCAACCATTATTTCTAATTTGATAGAATTATTTTCCATGATGATTTTGCCGGGAGCATGTGTGATTACCTTTGGAAAAATGACAATGAAACGGAAAAAACAGGAGAATAAAAAAGTTCTCTTTGGAAATCAGGGAAGAACTATTTTTGCCGCAATGTCTATTCTGTTTATCGTAGGTCTTACCATTTGCTTTACATCTGAAATGGCAGGAAATCCTGCACTGGAACAGGCAGGATTAAATCAGGACATGGGAAGTATGGAAGGAAAGGAAGTCCGCTTTGGAATTGCACAATCGACTCTGTTTACTACCACAACAACTTCCTTTACCACAGGTACTGTCAATAATATGCACGATACATTAACCCCTCTTGGTGGTATGGTGCCTATGCTGCACATGATGTTAAACTGCGTGTTTGGCGGTAAAGGCGTTGGTTTGATGAATATGATTATGTACGTTATACTTGCCGTATTCCTGTGCGGCTTGATGATAGGACGTACGCCTGAATATCTGGGCAAAAAGATCGAAGGAAAAGAAATGAAGCTGGTAGCGCTGGTATTGATTGTTCATCCTCTTTTAATCTTAGGATTTTCTGCTCTGGCAGTTATGACAGGGGCAGGGCAGGCAGGTATTACCAATGAAGGATTTCATGGATTATCACAGGTTCTTTATGAATACACTTCTTCTGCTGCAAATAATGGTTCCGGATTTGAAGGACTTGCAGATAACAGCTACTTCTGGAATATTACAACAGGACTTGCAATGTTCTTTGGACGTTACATAGCAATCGTTGCACAGCTTGCCATTGCAGGAAGTATGCTTGCAAAACGCAAAGTTAATGAAACAGTTGGTACATTAAGAACGGACAATGTGATTTTTATAGCGATTTTAGTAGCAGTAGTTTATATCTTTGCCGCATTGACATTCTTCCCTGCATTGGCGCTTGGCCCTATTGCAGAGCATTTGACTTTATGGATGCCGTAAAACAGAAAGGATTGTAATTAAAATGGGAAAACAAGATAAGAAGACAAAATTTATTACAAAGGATATATTGAAAAGCTCTGTTATAGGAGCTTTCAAGAAACTGAGTCCCAGATATATGATAAAAAATCCCGTTATGTTTGTAGTAGAAGTTGGATTTTTCATTACGCTTGTAATGACCTTCTTCCCAACCATTTTCGGAGATGACAGTGGTCTGAGAGTTTACAATGGTATTGTATCAGTAATTCTTTTTGTGACAATTTTATTTGCAAACTTTGCAGAGTCTGTGGCAGAAGGAAGAGGAAAAGCTCAGGCAGACTCCTTAAAGAAAACAAAAAAAGATACTGTTGCAAATTTGGTACTGAAAGATGGAACAGAAAAGGTTGTAAATGCTTCTGAACTGAAAAAGGGAGACATCGTTATGGTAAGAATGAACGAAGTTATTCCTAATGACGGTGAAGTAATCGAAGGTGTTGCATCCGTAGATGAGTCTGCCATTACAGGAGAAAGTGCTCCTGTTACAAGAGAGGCAGGCGGCGACTTCTCCTCTGTTACAGGTGGTACAACAGTAGTGAGCGACTGGTTGAAAATCAGAATTACTTCAGAACCGGGAAAATCATTTCTGGATAAAATGATTTCTTTGGTAGAGGGTGCTTCCAGACAGAAAACACCAAATGAAATAGCGCTGAATACTTTGTTGGTAAGTTTGACAATCATTTTCCTTATTGTAGTTGTTACATTATATTGCTTTTCTGATTATGCAGGGGCAAAAATTCCAATGGCAACCATGATTGCTTTGCTGGTGTGTCTCATTCCAACGACAATCGGTGGTTTGTTATCTGCAATCGGTATTGCCGGTATGGACAGAGTAACAAGATTTAACGTAATTGCAATGTCAGGAAAAGCAGTAGAAGCATGCGGCGATGTAGATACTATGATTTTAGACAAAACAGGTACAATCACTTTCGGTAATCGTCTGGCAGCAGATTTTCGTCCTGTAAAAGGTAAAAAGAAAGAGGATTTAATTGATTACAGTGTTATGACTTCTCTGTGTGATGCCACACCGGAAGGAAAATCTGTTGTGGAGCTGGCAAGAACTTTGGGTACAAATATTAAAGAAGATGCCAAAGACCAGATGGAATTTGTAGAATTTACTGCACAGACAAAAATGAGCGGAGTAAATCTAAAAGACGGTACACAGATAAGAAAAGGCGCCAGTGAGGCCATTAAAGCTTATGTGCAGGAAAACAACGGTGTTATTCCGGAAGATTTAGACAGTATTGTAACAGAAATATCAAGCTTAGGAGGAACACCCTTGGTTGTATGCGCCGGATATGTGATTTATGGTGTTATTTATCTGAAGGATACGGTAAAACCGGGATTGGTAGAACGATTTGAACGTCTGCGTGAAATCGGGATTAAAACAATTATGTGTACCGGTGATAACCCGCTTACAGCAGCAACGATTGCTAAGGAAGCAGGTGTAGACGGATTTATTGCAGAATGTAAACCGGAAGATAAAATCGAAGCCATTAAAAAAGAGCAGGCAGAGGGAAAAATCGTAGCAATGACAGGTGATGGTACAAATGACGCACCGGCACTTGCTCAGGCAGATGTTGGACTGGCAATGAACAGTGGTACAACAGCAGCCAAAGAAGCTGCAAATATGGTAGATTTGGACTCTGACCCTACAAAGGTTCTGGAGGTTGTAGAAATCGGAAAACAGCTTTTGATTACACGAGGCTCTTTAACAACCTTCAGTATTGCAAACGATGTAGCCAAATATTTTGCAATTATTCCTGCTATGTTTACTCTGGTAATTCCGCAGATGAACATTTTAAATATTATGAGCTTGTCTACACCGTTTAGCGCTATTTTGTCAGCATTGATTTTTAATGCAATTATTATTCCATGCTTAATCCCCATTGCTATGCGTGGTGTAAAATATAAACCAATGCGTTCTGAAAAAATGCTGTTAAAAAATATGAGCATTTACGGACTTGGCGGTGTAATTGTTCCATTTATCGGAATTAAATTAATTGATATTCTGGTAACGCCTTTACTGGCTTTGCTTGGATTATAATTTTGAGGTGAAGATATGAAGAATTTTGGAAGATATTTAAAAAGAGCATTGGCAGTTACTCTTGTACTGCTGGTTTTATGCGGAGTTGTCTATCCCCTGCTTTTAACAGCAGCGGGACAGGCTATTTTTCCTAAACAGGCAAATGGAAGTATTGTCAAAGTAAATGGTAAGGCGGCAGGTTCAGAAATCGTAGGGCAGGAGTTTGAAGGTGACCAATATTTTCACGGAAGAATTTCCTCTGTAAATTATAATACCTATACAAAAGAAGAAAAAGAAAGTGGAGAATATGAAGGAGTTTCATCAGGAAGCTTTAATTATGCTCCAAGCAGCAAAGACCTTGAGAAACGTGTAGAGGAAGATGTAAAAGCTTTCAAGGAACGTTATAAAGAAGTAACAGGCGAAGAATTTAAAGGAGAGATACCGGCAGATATGCTGACTGCTTCAGGCTCCGGCTTGGATCCACATATTAGTCCGGAGGCTGCTAAGGTACAGCTCCCTATTGTTGCGGCAGCAAGTGGACTCTCTGAAGAAGAAGTTCAGAATATCGTAGATAATAATACAGAAAAAAAGGTATTCGGCATCTTCGGTGAAGAAGAAGTAAATGTATTAGAATGTAATATTGATATTGCAGAAGCAATGGGTGAATAAAAAATGAGCAGTGACAGAAGCACTCCGGAGGAAATTTTAAAACGTATTCAGGCAGAAGAAAAACAAAAAGAAAATGAGAAAAGAGGAAAATTATATATTTTTCTCGGGTATGCAGCAGGTGTGGGAAAGACCTGCGCCATGTTGGATACTGCTCAGGAATTAAAGAAAAAAGGAATTGATGTAGTGGCGGGATATATTGAGCCTCACGCACGCTGGGAAACCAGTATGCGTGAAAAAGGGCTTGAAAAAATCCCGCCGCTTATGGTGCCTTATAAGGGAATTGAGCTTAGAGAATTTAATCTGGACGCAGCATTAAAAAGAAAACCACAGATACTCCTTGTAGATGAGCTGGCGCATACGAATGCCAATGGTCTGCGACATAAAAAACGTTATGAGGACATTGAGGAGTTGTTAGATGCAGGAATTGATGTTTATACAACAGTGAATATTCAGCACTTGGAAAGCCTAAACGACATTGTGGAAAATATTACAAAAATTCATGTAAAAGAAAGAATACCGGATGGGGTTTTCGATGAGGCAGAGCAGGTAAAGCTCATTGATATTGAACCGGATTTATTGATTACACGTTTAAAAGAAGGAAAAATTTACAAAACAGTTCAGGCAGAACGGGCGTTGCAAAACTTTTTTGCAAAAGAAAAGCTGATTGCGTTAAGAGAGATTGCCCTTCGCAGAATGGCAGATAAGGTCAATCAGATAGCGCAGCAGGAGCGGCTTTTGAGCGAGAAGCAGGAGGAAGGAGAAGGGTATCAGGGAGAACATATACTTACCTGTATTTCCACAGCTCCATCCTGTGAAAGAGTTATACGAAGCGCTTCCAGAATGGCTTATGCCTTTCACGCAAGGTTTACGGCTTTGTATGTGGAGACTACAAGGCTTCAAAACGCAGATGCGTCTGTAAAGAAAATCAGAGATGACAACCTGCATCTGGCAGAAATGCTGGGTGCAAAGATTGTAACCGTATTTGGTGATGATGTGGCTTTCCAGATTGCAGAATATGCCAGAGTCAGCGGTGTGACAAAGCTGGTACTGGGAAGAACCAATCACAAAATTTTATTTGGACAGAAGAAGGGAAATATTACAGATGAAATCAGCGAGTATAGCCCCAATCTGGATATTTTTATTATTCCCGATATGGGACATACAGGTAAGAAAAAGTATTTTTTATTTTCTCCAACAAATTCGGAAAAAAGGAAAAAAACAGAAAAATTGGGAGCAGATATTCTAAAAGAAGCCTTTATGCTTGGGATTGCCACTGCTGTTGGGCTTTTGTTTCAAAAACTGGGATTTTTAAACGCAGATATTATTATGGTGTACTTATTGGGAATTTTGCTGTTGTCGCTGTATACGGCAAGGCGTTATATCGCAGTATCTTCGGCAGTTTTCAGTGTTCTTTTGTTTGACTGGTTTTTTGTAGAGCCTTTTTATAGTTTTAATTTTTACAGTGGAAAATACAGTGCGACCTTTGGCATTATGCTTTTATTTTCTATTATTATTTCTGCGATTATTTCCACAGAAAAGCATCAGGCAAAGGAAAGCGCAAAAATGATGTACCGCACAGAGCTTTTGCTGGATAACAGTCGGAGAATGAGGCGTGTAGAGTCAGTGAAGGAGCTTTTGACAGAATTAAGCGATAAAGTATTAAAGCTGATGAATTTATCTGTTGTTTTTTACGTGCAAAAGGAAGGGAAGCTTACAGGACCATGGCTGTTTCCAAAACCGGGAATTTCTAAGGCAGAATTGGGAAAAACAGTTGACACCAAAGAAAAAGCAGTTGTAGACTGGGTAATGACAAATAGAAAACGTGCCGGCTGCTGTACGCATACGCTTCCTGAGGCAAACGCTATATATCTTCCCATTAAAACCAGTGACGAAATTTATGGAGTTATGGGAATTGTACTGGAAGAAAAAAGAGAAATTCCGCCTTTTGAGTATGGACTTTTAACGGCAATGTTAAATGAAGCAGCTTTGGTTTTCGCAAGATTGATTTACGGAAGGAAGGAAAAACCATGAAAAAGAGGGATATATTATGGTGCATCGTCAGTCTTGCTCTGTCTACGGCAGTGGCATTTGTGTTTTCGGCGCTTGGCTTTAGCGATGCCAATCTGATTATGATTTATATACTGGGTGTGCTGATGGTAGCCCTTTTAACAGGGGGATATGTGTGGGGAATAATCTCCAGTATTTTAGGTGTATTGACCTTTAATTTCTTTTTTGCAGAGCCTATTTTTACTTTTTCTGTGTATAATCCGGACTATTTAATTACCTTTGTGGTTATGTTTGCAACTTCGATTACCTGCTCTGTCTTAACGAAACGAGTGAAGAATTATGCGGCGGAAAATGCGAGAAAATCCTATCGTTCAGAGCTTCTGCTTCAGGCAAGCCGCAGCTTACAGGAGGCGTCCACTTCGCAGGAAATCTTACAAAAAACAGTAAAACAGCTGGGAAAGCTTCTGGAAAAAAAGATATACTGTCTTATGGGAAAACCGGAAAACTGGAAAATGCCGAAAGAACTGTTAAAAGAGGATAGGGCAACGGCTCTTTGGTGTTATCAGCATGGAGAAGATGCCGGATTTTCTACGGATGTTTTAAGAGAGTCTCCGTATATGTTTCTGGCAGTGAAGGGAAAACAGAAGACCTTTGCCGTGATTGTGGTAGATACGAAAAAAGAAGCTATCGGAACGTTTGAAAGAGGAATTGTAGGAACGATTATTCATGAATGTGTCTTTGCCTTAGAAAAAGAAGAATTGCTGAATAAGCAGAGAGAAGCTGAAATGCGTCTGGAAAAGGAACAGCTTCGAGCCAATCTTTTAAGGTCCATTTCCCATGATTTAAGAAGTCCTCTTACCAGTATTTCCGGCAATGCAGAAAACCTTTTGGCGAATGAGGAAAAGCTTCCGGCAGGAAGGCGCAGAGAAATCTATCGGGATATTTATGATGACTCGAAATGGTTGATTAATCTGGTGGAAAATCTTCTTTCCATAACCAGAATTGAAAACGGAAATATGAAGCTGGATATGCAGGGCGAAATAGTGGAGGAGGTCATTGAAGAAGCGTTAAAGCATGTGAATTTTAGGGGGAAAGACCAGAGCGTGCGAATAGAATGTGATGAAATTCTTATGGCAAAAATGGATTTGAAGCTGATGCTTCAGGTAATTATCAATCTGGTGGATAATGCAGTAAAATATACACCAAAGAATGCAGAAATTCTGATAAAAGCAGAGGCAGAGGGGGAGAAAGTTATCCTGTCAGTCCGGGATAACGGAACAGGGCTTACCCCGGAACAAAAAGAAAAAGTATTTGATATGTACTATACGGTAAACAGAGGAATTGGGGATGCAAGGAGGGGAATGGGACTTGGACTTCCTCTGTGTCAGGCGATTGTAAAGGCACATGGAAGCAGATTAGAAGTCTGTGATAATACACCTAAGGGAACTGTTTTTCAATTTGCCCTTTCGAAGGAGGAGATTTTGCTATGATGAAAGGAAATAAACCATCTGTTTTAGTGGTGGAGGACGATGTGCCAATTCGAAATCTGATTACTACGACTTTGGAGATGGAAAAGTATAAATTTGATACTGCAGAAAATGGAAATCAGGCGATTATGCTGGCAGCAGCGAACAATCCTGATATTATTCTTATGGATTTGGGGCTGCCGGATATTGACGGAATAGAAGTAATCAGGAAAATCAGAACATGGTCGGTAGCGCCCATTATTGTAATCAGCGCCAGAAGTGACGAAAAAGACAAGGTAGCTGCTTTAGATGTAGGGGCAGATGATTATCTTACCAAACCTTTTAGCGTTACAGAGCTTTCTGCCAGATTAAGAGCTACTACTCGCCGTATACAGTACATTATGCACGCAGATAATACAAATGAAAGCGTATTTAAAAACGGTAATTTGGAAATTGATTACAGCGCAGGAGTTGTAAAGGTTTCAGGAGAGGAAGTACATTTAATGCCTTTGGAATACAGTCTTCTTTGTCTGCTGGCACAGAATATCGGAAAGGTGCTGACTTATCGTTTTATTCTGGAAAAGGTATGGCAAAACGGCATTACCAGCGACATTTCCTCTTTGCGTGTATATATGGCTTCTTTGCGTAAAAAGCTGGAAAAAGATAAAGAACATTCCGCCTATATTCAGACGCATATCGGAGTGGGCTATCGTATGGTCAGTGCAGAAGATATTTCTTAATTTTAATGTGATGTTAATTTCTATAAGCAGTAGTTTAAACCCTATTTAATAAAATTATTGCTAGAATAAGACCTGTAAATAAGAAGAATATAGTTACAAAAAAGGATGTTTTATTAAAGAAGGGATAGAAAATGAGAGAAGAAATTAATAGAATAGAGGAAGACGAGACAGAAAAAAATTTAAGGGAACTGTGTATAAAAGTGAAAAGATGTTGCAGGAAACATGACTATATCACCGGTGAAAAAATGGTTATGAACGCTATGGGACAATATCCCGACGCAGCCCAGCCTCATAATCTATACGGTGTTTTGTTGGAAAAAACAGGACAGCATACAGCAGCAATGCGGCATTTTCGGGCGGCATTGGCTTTAAACCCTTCCTATCGACCTGCCAATTATAATCTGGAACAGTATGGACAGCTTCGGGTGACAGGTAGAAGATGCCAATACGGAGATGAATGGGCAATATATTAAAAGATACTCCGGACATGAGTACGTTATTGGAAAGTGTCCGGATTTTTTATTGTCCTTTTGTTGTTATTTACGATATATTATAGTTATGAGGTGATGAAAAATGGGATATAAAATACTTCTTGTAGATGACGATACAGAGCTTGTAAAGATGCTTTCAAAATATTTTGAAAGAAAAAAATATAGAGTAATTACAGCACAAAACGGGAAGGAAGCCATAGAAAAATTACAGACAGCCCCTGACATTATTTTGCTGGATATTAATATGCCCCAGATGGATGGTCTGGAGGTTTGCAGAAAAATTCGGGATAAAATTTCCTGTCCGATTTTATTTTTGACTGCCAGAGTAGAGGAAGAAGACAGGGTAAACGGATTGCTGTCAGGAGGAGACGATTATATTTTAAAGCCTTTTAGCCTGAAAGAATTGGATGCCAGAATTACAGCACATTTAAAAAGAGAACAACGGCATTCACAAAACACAGAGTTCCGTTTTCATGGGGAACTATGTATTGATTATGGTCAGAAAAACGTACAGATAAATGAAGAAATAATAGAATTTACGAAGTTGGAATATGAGATTATAGAGCTGTTGTCTACACATCCGGGACAGGTTTTTGACAAAGAGCGTATTTATGAAATAACCTGTGGATATGACGCAGAAGGGGACAGCAGAGTGATTACGGAGCTGATACGGAGAATACGAAAGAAGATAGGAAATTACAGTGATACAGAGTATATAGAAACAGTGTGGGGAATGGGATATAAATGGAAAAAATAAGAAATTTTTCTCTGAAAAAAGCGATTGTTTTTTATGTGACAATGAGCTTTATCGTGACATTTTTTTTATCTGTATTTACAGTGAATATAGCGGCAGAGATACAAAATAATATCTGGTGGAAATATACAGACCAAGAAGAATATTTTAAAGGTTTGCGAAATGAAAGCTATGAAACCTTGATAGCAAGACCAAGCAGAGAAGAAATGAGTAAAATGGACTGGCACATATCAGAAACTTGTGATTTTTTACAAACATACGGTATTTTGCTTTGGAGTATTGCGGGAAGCATTGTGGCAGTAGGAATATTTTATAAAAACAAACTGAAAAAGCCTATCGAAGAATTAAAGGAAGCATCCAAGCTGATTGCAAAAGATGAATTAGAATTTCATATTACATACGAAAATCAGGACGAAATGGGGATGCTGTGTCAGGAGTTCGAGAAAATGCGAAGTCAGTTGGAGGAGAATAATAAAGTTCTTTGGCGAATGATTGAAGACGAAAAGGCATTAAGAGCTGCCATTGCTCATGACATACGTTCTCCTTTGGCTGTCTTAAAGGGGTATCAGGAAATGCTGCTGGAATTTTTACTAACAGGAGAAATGGAAAAAGAAGAAACAGAGGAAATCCTTCTCGAAGGAATGAAGCAGATAGAGCGGTTGAACCGATTCATTGAGACCATGCGAAAAATGACAAGATTGGAGGAACGAGAGCCGATATATCAGAAAGTAGAGCTTGAAAGCTTAGGAAAAAATCTGGAAAAGGAAATAAAAATTCTCGAAAAAGAAACAGAAAAGCAGTGCAAAATTATGATAAAAGGAGAAATAAAAACAGCTTTTGTAGATGAGGAAATGGTAAGAGAAGTTGTTCAAAACTTATTATCCAATGCTTTTCGGTATGCAAAAACAAGCGTGGAAGTAATTATTTCAGCAGAGCTTTCAAGGCTTGTGATTACGGTGGAAGATGACGGAACCGGATTTCAGGAAGATACCGATAAAGTGACACAGGCATTTTATCACTCTAATCCTAAGGATGATTTGAAACATTTTGGCATGGGAATGTATATCAGCAGAGTTTTTTGTGAGCGCCATGGAGGGGGATTGTATATAGAGCAGAATAGAGGAGAAGGGGCAAAGGTAAAGGCAGTTTTTAAAGAAGGATAACTATTGTTATTTTGTTGTGTTTTCTGGTTTATGATTTCTTTAAAGAAAAAGAAATGAGGTGAAAACCATGAAAGCAATTATCAAAAGACAAATAAAAAGTTATTTAAAAAACCCGGTATTTTGGGTGGGAATTCTTGTAGTTTTTATAGGAGTTTATCGGTTGTTGGTTCCCTATTTAACCATTCATTATGTGGAAAAAGATGAGAAACTTGCCACAGAAGAGGGAAAAATTTGGGATTGGGAGGGAGATATCATGGATGGATATGTTCCGTCAACACCTGAAAAACAGCGGAAACTCTGGGAAAATTCTATTTTCAATTCGCTTATGAAGGATTTTGAAATGTCAGAAGCTGAGGCGACTTTGGTGATACAGGAAATACAAGACATGGAGATTGACAAAGCGTGTCAATACTTGGAGGATAACTACAAGTATTACGGAGCAGAGTATGCTTACGAGGATTTTCAATACCATGCAGGCAGCAGGGAGGAAATCAATCAATATATCCGGGAAAGACTGGATGAACATGATTTTTCTTATTATTTTTCCAGAAAATTTGCAGATTATGTAGGACTTTATATGGGATTTTTTGCAACGGTTTTTCTGGCATTTTTATTCATGCAGGATATGAGAAAGAACACTTATGAGCTTCTGCATACAAAGCCTATAAAAGGTTGGAAATATATTTTTGGAAAGACGGTCAGTGGGTTTTTGTTGATGCTTTTTGTGCTGATTTTATTGAACGTAGGATTTTTTGTTTTGTGCAAAATTGCTGGTTATCAAGCAGGATTTTCGGCTCATCCCTTAGACTTTTTAAAGTCCACGGTGTTCTATATTTTACCCAATATGGTTATGATTTGCAGTGTTTACGGGCTTGTGTCCTTGCTGTTCCGAAATCCAATACCGGCGGTTCCTATGTTGATACTCTATATGCTTTATTCTAATATGTTAAGAATAGGAGAAAACGGCAGTTATATAGGTAGACCACTGGCAATTATGGTACGTTTTCCCGGAAACTTTTTTGACACTACACCGCCTCCAATGGTATTGCTAAATCAGACATTTTTGCTGATAGCGTCAGTATTCTTATTTTGTATTACGGTATATTTATGGAAGAGGAGGCGAATATGATGAAACAAGATTTAAAAATCAGTCTTCCCGTGTATAAAATAGGATATTCTTTGGCATTTATTGTGATTTTAAGCTGTGTTCATTCTGTTGTTTACGTCAATGAAATCGGACCGGCAATTGACGGAAAGATGGCAGTTTTAACGCTTGTATTTTGTGCAGATACCTATCTCATAGAGAAGCAATGCAGGCGCAGAGAGGTGTTTCGCCTTTATTCTATAAAGAACCAATATCACGCAATTCTTAGAAGAATTATGGCTCAGATAGGATATCTGACAGCGATTTCTATTTTGACTTATGGGATGTTTTATTGGCAAAGACCAGTGATTTTGGATGAGAAAAGGTCGGAAATTTTTCTGTTTTTGCTATATTGCACAGTTGTTTTTATTACTATATTTTTTTGGAGTGTGTTGTCTGTAACTGTATGTAATCTTTTGCAAAGTATATGGGGCGGAATGGGAATGCTGTTTCTTGTATGGCTGTTTTTGGTGTCGAAAGCAGGAGGAGAATTGCTGGGAGTGTGGAATCCGTTTTCTTATGAATTTTGCGAATTTTCAGAGCTGACAGAGTGGAAATGGGCAGCAGGAAAAATAATAACAGCTGTATGTGCAATGCTTTTATTACTTTTGCAAAAGAAAATTTTAGAGAAAAGGGGATAGGAATATGAGTATTAAAATTGCTGATTTGACCGTTACTTTTAAAAACCAAGTAACGGCAGTAAACCATATAAATTTGGAAATATCCAATGGGATTTACGGACTTTTAGGTGAAAACGGAGCAGGAAAAACTACGTTGATGCGTGTGCTTACCACAGTATTAAAACCCACCGGCGGAACGGTATCCTTAGATGGTATTTTATACAGTGAAGGGAATTATGAAAAAATACAGCAGAAAATCGGTTATCTGCCGCAGGAAATCGATTTGTATCCCAATTTAAGCGTACAGGAATGTCTGGAATATATGGGGGAATTGTCCGGTATACCACAGCAGGAATGCAAGAAAAGAATAAAATATTATCTGGAGAAAACAAGCCTTACAGAACACAGAAAAAAGAAAATGAGACAGTTATCCGGAGGTATGAAAAGGAGAGTAGGACTGGTACAGGCACTTTTAAATGAACCTGATTTTTTGATTGTAGATGAGCCTACCACAGGGCTTGATCCGGAAGAACGTATTCGTATTCGAAACTTATTGGTGGATTTTTCAGAGAACCGCACAATTTTATTTTCCACGCATGTAGTAGAAGATTTGGCAGCAACTTGCAGTAAGCTTGCAGTTATGAAAAAGGGAAATATTCTTTACAGTGGAGACATGAAAGAGATGCTTTCTACGGCAGATGGATGCGTGTGGAATTGTTTTGCCAAAAGCGATATACAGGCACGGGAAATCGAAAAAAATTATCGTGTTTCAACCAAACAGTATGTAAACGGCGGATATATGATAAGGGTTATCAGTGAGGAAAAACCGGAGGTGCAATGTACACAGGGGGAAGTTACATTGGAAGATGCGTATATATATTTGATGAATAAATAGAAATTTTTTGATTACCCGCAAGTTTTATCTAATGAAACCTGCGGGTGTTTTTTAGAGATAATGGTAAACATCTCTTTTCTTGTAAAACAAATAAACAGAAAGAAACAGAGTCATAAATTCTGCTGCCGGTACTGCAAGCCATACTCCGTTTACTCCAATAAGATATGGGAGAAGCAGAATATTGAGTACAATTAAAACAAAAGTACGAACAAAAGAAATCAGCGCAGATACCTTTCCGTCTGAAAATGCAGTAAACATAGAGGATGAGTAAATATTTATTCCTGCAAATATGTAGTTGATAGAGAAAAGGAAAAATCCTGTTTTGGCAATATCATAAGTGGCACTACCAATCGGTGTAAAAATTTCTACAATTACAGGTGAGGACACAAGCGCCATAATTGTAATAAGAATAGAAGAGATACTGATAAAGCCAATACAGATTTTAAATATCCGTTTTAAAAGAGGCAGATTTTGGCTTCCATGATTATAGCTGATTACAGGTGCAACTCCCATGGAAAATCCCATGTAGAGAGCGTTAAACAGGAACTGCCCGTACAGCACAATGGTAATTGCCGCAACCCCTGGCTCGCCCAGAAATTTCAGCATAGTGATATTAAAAAGATAAGTGACCACAGCCGTAGACAGGTTTGTAACCATCTCGGAAGAACCATTAAAACAGCTTTCTTTTAGTACCTGAAAACGAACTACCGGCTTAGTAAGATAGAGCGAATGGCGGGTAAAAAGGAAGTAAAAAAGTCCGATTACAGCAGGTATCAGTTCTCCAAT
>NZ_CP022413.2:17500-130000 GCF_002222595.2 Blautia hansenii DSM 20583 | reverse complement strand
ATCTTCTATTTACTATGTCAAGCTCTTTTTGTTTATTTTTTTGTTTTTATTTCTACAATTAATACAAATAAAGAGGGAAAGCGCCCTCTTAACAACGCTTTCCCTCTTTATACACAATCTATACTCTAATTTTAAATATTAGGGTCTGTTGGATCCCAATTCTGACTAGCTGGAATTTTAATTGTTGCAGGCTTATCAAATGGAGTTGCTGCATAATCTGAAATTGTAACTTTTGTTCCTAACTTACAGTTATCATAAATCCATTTTGCATCACGTACAGTTAAGCGTACACAACCATGAGATGCCGGTGAACCTAATTTATTATAATCTCTTGCACGAATATTATAGCTTGTCATATTATAACCAGCTACGGAATGGAATAAAATTCCTCCATTAATTCTGGTACAATATTGACCATAAGAAGGTCCCATCAAAGTATGCCAACGATATTTATCCGGTGTATAGAATGTTCCTGTTGGTGTCGGTGTAGAGGAAAGTCCTACAGAACAAGTAAATGTTTTTGCCGGAATAATATACCCATTGCTTCCGTCTTTTGCATAAACTGTCACCTGACACCTTTTACGATTTATTGTAACTTCATAAGAAGATTGTCTTCCCAGAACACCATCTAAATCCTGTAATAAATGGCCTGAATTATTAAAATAATATTTATATCTTCCTATATATTTCCAACCCTGTGCCATCAAACCGCTTTCATCGAACCAGTACCACTGTCCGTTCATTTTTTCCCAAGTGTTAGATGCCATTGCACCGCTTTCATACGTATAATACCATTTGTCCCCTTCGGTCCAAATCCATCCTGTCTGCATCACTCCGGCTACATCCAAATAATACCATTTGCTCCATACTTCCTGCCAGCCTGTTCGCATTGCTCCGTCCGCTCCGAGCCAATAATATTCTCCGTCAATCTCTTGCCAATACGTTCTCATCACTCCGTCATCAGCCGCTTTGCCGAGATAATACCATTTACCCCATACTTCCTGCCAGCCTGTCCGCATCGCTCCGTCTGCCCCAAACCAATAGTACTTTCCGCCTATTTCTTGCCAATATGTTCTCATCGCTCCGTCATCAGCCGCTTTACCGAGATAATACCATCTACCCCATACTTCCTGCCAGCCTGTCCGCATCGCTCCGTCTGCACCGAGCCAATAATATTGTCCATCTACCATTGACCAATATGTCTGCATCACTCCATCGTTTCCAAGATAATAATATTTACCCCATACTTCCTGCCAGCCTGTCCGCATTGCCCCATCACTTCCAAGCCAATAATATTTTCCGTCTATTACTGACCAATATGTCTGCATTGCTCCGTCTGTTCCGAGATAATACTTCTGTCCCCATACTTCCTGCCAGCCTGTCTGCATTTTTCCATCTGTACCTAGCCAATAGTATTGTCCGTCTGCATACAACCAATAAGAAGCACGATATCCATCTTTATCAAAATAATATCTTTCACCTTCTATTTCCCACCAGCCGTCTTTCAGCAGATTTCCATTCTCATCTTTGTACTGCCAACCGTTTTCATTTTCAACCCATCCATTTTGCGGCTTCTCCGGTTGTGGATTATCCGGGTTTTCCTGCTCTGTATCTTCTTCTGTCTCAACATCCTGATTTTGCATACTCTCTTCTGTAATTTCCGATAATACAGTATCTTCTACATCTGTTTCCCCCATAGCAGATACTGTAAAGCTGGCGCTTAAAATACCTAAAGCAATTACAGCAGCCTGTAACGTTTTTTTCTTCATCCCTTTTCCTCCCGCTGCTTTTTTTATTTCTATATTGATATCCTATTACAATTTTCTGGTAATTTCAACCACATTTCTTCATATACACATAAATGTAATACTTTCGGTATAAAATAGAAAAAGTCGGACCGTTCATGAAACAGTCCGACACAAAAAATCTTACTTTTATAAACATTTTATAAATATTTCTTTAAATCTTCCACTCTGTCTAAATTTTCCCAAGGCAGGTTCAAATCATTTCTTCCAAAATGTCCGTAAGCTGCTGTCTGTTTATAGATTGGACGGCGTAAATCCAACATTTTAATGATTCCTGCCGGCCTTAAATCAAAGTTCTCACGAATAATTTCCACTAAACGTGTATCAGAAAGCTTTCCGGTTCCAAATGTATCAACCATAATGGAGGTCGGATGTGCTACACCGATTGCGTAAGACAACTGAATTTCACATTTTTTTGCAAGACCTGCTGCCACAATATTTTTTGCCACATAACGAGCCGCATAAGCCGCAGAACGGTCTACTTTTGTACAGTCCTTACCAGAGAAAGCGCCGCCGCCGTGACGTGCATATCCGCCGTAAGTATCTACAATAATTTTACGTCCTGTTAATCCACTGTCCCCGTGAGGTCCGCCGATTACAAAACGTCCTGTTGGATTGATAAAGAATTTTGTTTCATCATCCACCATATCTGCCGGAAGAATTGGGTCGAATACATATTTTTTAATATCTGCATGAATTTGTTCCTGTGTCACTTCCGGATCATGCTGTGTAGATAATACCACTGCATCCAAACGCATTGGTTTATCATTCTCATCATACTCTACTGTTACCTGTGTTTTTCCATCCGGTCTTAAATAAGTAAGTACACCGTCCTTACGTACTTTTGTAAGCTGTAATGCCAATTTATGTGCAAGAGCAATCGGATAAGGCATAAATTCTTCTGTCTCATCTGTTGCAAATCCAAACATCATACCCTGATCTCCGGCGCCGATTGCATCGATTTCTTCTTCAGACATTTTATTTTCTTTTGCTTCTAAAGCTTTATCAACACCCAGAGCAATATCTGCTGACTGTTCGTCTATTGTCGTAATAACGCCGCAGGTATCTGCATCAAAACCATATTTCGCTCTTGTATAACCAATTTCACGAACAGTATCCCTTACAATCTTCGGAATATCTACATAAGCGCTTGTTGTGATTTCACCCATAACCATAACAACACCTGTTGTTGTAGCAGTTTCGCAAGCAACACGGCTCATTGGGTCTTTTTCCATAAGCGCATCTAAAATCGCATCAGAAATCGCATCGCACATCTTGTCCGGATGGCCTTCAGTTACAGATTCAGAAGTAAATAATCTTTTTTCCATGTGTTTTCTCCTTTTCTTGAGTTTATATTTTCTCTCGCATTTTACCGCCGTACATTGAAAAAGAGCCCGACAAAGCGGACTCATATACTTTTCATAAAATGAATCCTCTTATTGTTCGATTATTCGCTCAGGTTGGCACCTTCCGCCATGCGGGGTTGCCGTGACTTCACAGATCCTATGTATCTCCATCACTCTGAATAAGAGAAAATATAACATTTACAATTTTCTATTTAACACTACTACGATAACGCTTTTCCCGTTATCCGTCAAGCATTTTTTCTAAAAACTCCATCAGCCTACTCGAAGCTGGAATTTTTTAATTTCTTTTTCACTGGAAACCTTTTCAATTTCAGCGCCAAGGCTTCTGAGCTTTTCTTCAAAACGCTCATATCCTCTCTGAATATAAACAATATCGTCCACAATCGTAATGCCTTCTGCTGCCAGACCGGCAATAACAAGGGCTGCACCCGCCCTTAAATCCGGCGCGCTTACTCTTGCTCCCGCAAGCTTCTGCACTCCGTCAATAATTGCAGTATTTCCCTCTACCTTAATATTAGCCCCCATTCTGGTAAGCTCATCTGCATATTTAAAACGATTTTCAAAAATACTTTCCGTTACAATACTTGTACCCTCTGCCAGAGTCAACGCCACGGCAAACTGAGGCTGCATGTCCGTAGGATAGCCCGGATATGGCATTGTTTTTACATTTGTGCGTTTTAAACGTTTATTTGCCACAACACGCACCGCATCATCGAATTCTTCTACCTGACATCCGATTTCTTCCAATTTTGCTGTCGTTGCTTCCAAGTGTTTTGGAATAACGTTTTTCACCATAATATCCCCCATGGTTGCTGCTGCTGCACACATGAAGGTTCCTGCTTCAATCTGGTCCGGAATAATGGAGTAAGTTGTACCATGAAGCTTGTCCACTCCCTGAATACGGATTACATCTGTACCGGCTCCTTTAATATTTGCGCCCATGCTGTTAAGGAAGTTTGCAACGTCTACAACATGAGGCTCTCTGGCCGCATTCTCAATAGTCGTATTTCCCTGCGCCATTGCCGCTGCCATCATAACATTGATTGTCGCACCCACTGACACCATATCCATAAAAATATGTTTTCCTGTAAGATGCTCCGCCTTTGCTACAACTGCACCGTGAATAATATCTACTGACGCACCGAGAGCCCGAAAACCTTTTAAATGCTGGTCAATCGGACGACTTCCTATATTACAGCCTCCCGGAAGGGGCACTTCTGCATTTTTATATTTGCCTAAAAGAGCACCCAACAAATAATAGGACGCTCTGATTTTCTTAATATATTCATACTCAACAGTAATATTTCCAATGGTTGCTCCCGCAATCTTTACTTCCGTAGGTCCAATGCGGTCAACAGTAGCACCAATTTCTTTAATCGCCTCTAATAACACATTAATATCACGAACATCTGGTAAATTTTCAATGTGTACCGTCTCATCTGTCATGATTGCTGCTGCCAGTATAGCCAGCGCTGCGTTCTTGGCACCGCCAATTTCCACTTCACCGACCAATGGGTTTCCACCCTTAATAATATACTGCTCCATATACACACCTCTTGTTTTCCCAGGTATCACTACCTGTCTAAATCTATGTCTTCCTGTCTGTCACAGGTTTTATCTATTTGTTATAAAGCCATTTCTCGAATTCACGTCTGTTTACAATACTTTCTCAATACTATTTTATGGCTTATCCATTATATTATAACAGATATATGAATTTGTAAATAAAAATCCGCATTTTCCCGTTTCTCCACAGTTTTCCAAACCCTTGCCGTCAATTATTCAGCAATATTTTCGAGAATTTTCTGTAAAGTTCCCTCTACATCCAGATTTTTCTCATCAACTACAATATCTGCATATTTTTCATAAAGAGGTGTCCGCTCATCGTACAAGTCTTTTAAAGTCTGTCCGTCTCTTAAAACCACGCCTCTGCCTCTAAGATTTCCCAAACGTTTCTTTAGTTCTTCATATTCCAGCTTCAGGTATACCACTTTACCGATTTTCCTCAAATGTTCCATGGCTTCTGCACAGTATACCACGCTTCCTCCCGTGGCAATTACTGATTTTTCTGTCTCAATAGAAGCATTTACTCTGTTTTCAATTTTCAAAAAACCATCCTGTCCGTCCCTTGCAATAATTTCCCGCAAAAGCAGATTTTCAGACTTTTGAATTAACAGGTCTGAATCTACAAATTCATATCCCAGCACCTTCGCCAGAATAACACCTACCGTACTTTTTCCTACACCGGGCATTCCAATCAGTGTAATATTTTCCATACTCATTTCCCCTGCTTCTTCTGTTTTTTCTTTCTTTTCTTCTTAATACTATACCCAAAGGTTCCCAATTTCTTCCCTAATCCATAATACTCTCCGTGGGAATAAACAATTGGATTTGACATTGCCAAATCAAACTTGCCTTTTTCATCCATGTATTGGTCATCCACATGTACCGCCAGCACATCTGCCGTAAACACGCTGTGGCTTCCATACTCCTGCACTTCTCTTACCCGACATTCAATAGAAACTGGAGACTCCTTTATCATCGGCGCTCCCACATGAGAGGCTGATTCTCTTGTTAAATGTGCCTCTTTAAATTTATCTACGTCACGACCGGATTTGACCCCACAGTAATCGGTTGCATAAGCCAGTTTCTCCGTAGTAAGATTAATCACAAATTCTCCTGTTTCTTTTATCATATAATAGGAATATCGTTCCGGTCGTACAGAAATAGACACCATAGGCGGATTGGTACATACTGTTCCTGCCCATGCCACGGTAATAATATTGTCCTTCCCTTCTTCATCCGCCACACTCACCATTACCACCGGCAGAGGATAAAGCATATTTCCCGGTTTCCACTCAATTTTACTCATTTTCTTGTCCTTTCAAAACCAATATACAATGCACTAATTTCCGTTCTGCTGCAAAGTTCCGATAAATGCAGGTATCAGCTGTTTCTTTCTGGATACCACACCGGGCAGTATATAACCACTGTCAGACTCCTGCACTTCAAACGCATCTCGTACCAGTTTTCCACTGCCCTCTCCGTAGCAGATAATTTCAGAGGACTCATCCAAAATATTAGTCAGCATGAAAAATACCATAGAAATTCCGTTCTTTCCGCACTCATGTTCCATAAACGGAATAAGCCTTTTCTTTAAATCCTTCAGCTCCTCTTCGTTCATGGAGCTAATCTGTCCTACGCCAAAATTCACGGTATCCGCTGTAAAACGCTTGAAATCCTGATAGAAAATAACTTCCGTAGTCTTTCCTCTCAAATTACTTCCCGCAGTAAACATTTCTTTTGCATGTTCTTCTATATTAATTCCCGCAATCAAAGCCAAAGCGCCTGCCGCCATTTTATCTGCGGAGGTACAGGTAGGCGAACGAAACATCAAAGTATCTGAAATAATCGCAGAACATAAAAGCCCCGCAATAGACGGACTGATTTCCAACGCCTTTTCCACATAAATCTGATACATAATTGTCGCTGTACACCCTACCGGCTGATTGCGGAACATCACCGGCTGTAAAGTTTCCAGTGAGCCCAATCTGTGATGGTCGATAATTTCCAATATTTCTGCCGCATCAATATTGTCCACTGCCTGTGTCTTCTCATTATGGTCAACTAAAATCAGCTGTTTCTTTTTCATTCCCAGCAAATTACGGCGGGAAACCGTACCAATATATTTGCCATGCTTATTTACCACCGGAAATGCTCTGTGTCGGTTTTTTACCATGATGTCCTTTACATTATCGGTAAAGTCATCTGTCTGAAACGTAATCAGATTTTCCTTTTTCATAATGTGTTTCACAGGAATACTCTGATTAATCAATCTTGCTACGGTAAATGTATCAAGAGCGGACTGAATGATGACGCACTGGTTTCTTTCTGCCGCCTCAATAATATCTGCAGATACTCTGGCATGGTTGCACACAATCATACAGCTTACATTTTCCTGAATAGCGCATAAGTGGTCTTCATGGCGGTCTCCTAAGATAACCAAATCGTCTTCCTCCAGAAAATCTCCTAATTTATCCGGATTTGCCGCCCCGATTACCACCTTTCCCTTTACAAAATACCCATGGGAATTTCCTGTTACAATGACGCCTTCTACGGTATTGGCAATACTTCTGTACTGGGTTCTGGCATTGGAAAGGAAATAATTGTCATGGGCATCCATGTAGGATTTTGCAATATCTCCTGTGGTAATCAATCCTTCCAGCTGTCCGTCCTCTTTTGTAATAGGCAATGTTACTGCACTGCTCTCTTTCATAATTGCCCACGCATCTTTAATGGAAATACTGTTGGGAACTCCCGGAGTTTCACGAATATCCATATCTTTTACCTGTGTCCCAACATCTGACAGGTAACCCGGCGCTTCCACACCAAATCGTTTCAGCACATATTCTGTTTCTTCATTTATCTGTCCCGCTCTCTTTGCCGCATAGCGATTTCCGTTACTCATTCTGTTCTTTATATCCGCATAAGCAATCGCTGAACAAATAGAGTCTGTGTCTGGATTTTTATGTCCGATAATGTATATTTTTCCTTGCTTTCCCATTCTTCTTTCCTTTCTGCCTTTACTGCAGTTCTATCTGTTTTTATAGTAACATACTTCTAAATCAATGGCAATTATGATATACTTAATCCAAAATTTAAAACATGGAGGTATTTCAATGTCAGAAGAAATGAAAAAACAAGAAACTATGGAAGACTACATGAAAGAAATTGACGCTTCTTTCTCTAACTTCCGTGACGATGATATGCTTATATGGGACAAATTAGAGCAGATGAAGGAAGACAAAACAGAATTTGAAGTGTCCGTGGAGGGCATTGTAAAAGGCGGCGTTATTGCTTATGTAGAAGGTATCCGTGCTTTTATCCCGGTTTCCAAGCTGGCTTTAAATTATGTAGAAAATCCAGAAGATTTCTTAAAAAAGACCATTACTGTAAGGGTTTTTGAAGTAGACGAACAGGAAAACCGTCTTGTTCTCTCTGCAAAAGAAATTTTAAAAGAAAAGGCTGACGCTGAAAAACGCAGTAAAATTGACGATATTAAGGTGGGAAGTATTGTGGAAGGTACCGTAGAGTCCTTACAGACTTACGGCGCTTTCATTGATTTAGGTGACGGAATATCCGGTCTTGTACACGTTTCTCAGATTTCCGAAAAACGAATTAAATCACCGAAAGCCGTTTTAAGCATTGGCGATACAGTAAAAGCAAAAGTAATCAAAAACGAAGACGGAAAAATCAGTCTGAGCATGAAAGCGCTCAATGAAATCGCAGAAGAAAAAGAGGAAGAACCGGATTACGAATTACCGGAAAGCGAAGAAATCTCTACTTCCTTAGGCTCTTTATTTAAAAATCTGAAATTATGAAACGATTTTTACAACGATTTTTCATAGAAGGGGCTCACGGAATGGCATGTGGTATCTTTGCCACATTGATTATGGGAATGTTTTTGCGACAGATTGCGAACCTTTTCCCCAGTGACTTTAACAGTACGCTTATTCATTTAAGCGGGATTGCCACCGGACTTACCGGAATAGGCATTGGGGTGGGTGTTGCCTGCCAGCTTCAGGAAGCGCCTCTTGTTGTACTATGTGCCGGTATTGCAGGTATGTTAGGAGGCGATGCCGCCGGTCCGTCAGCGTTTTTGTGCTCTTTTCTGGCTGCCTTTACAGCTATTGAACTTTCTCGTCTCTTTGTCAAAAAAACTCGTTTTGATTTATTTCTGTGTCCTCTTACGGGATTTTTATGCGGAGAACTTATAAATCTTTTGCTGGAGACACCCCTGAGTTACTTTATACAGGAGTTTGGCAACTGTGTAAATTGGGGAGCACAGCAACAGCCTCTCCTTATGGGGATAATAGTTGCAGTACTTATGAGCATCGCCGTTGTTTTCCCTATCGGTACTGCTGCACTGGGCGTTATAGCGGGATTATCAGGACCGGCTGCCGGAGCGGCAACCATCGGCTGCTGTTGCAGTATGGTAGGAATGGCTGTTGCAAGTTATCGAGAAAACGGTTTTTCAGGACTTCTTTCTATCGGAACAGGCACGCCATTGCTGCTGCTTCCTAATATTCTGAAAAACCCATTCCTTCTGCTGCCTCCTATACTTTCCAGCGCCATTTTAGGACCTCTGGGCGTTCTCTTAGGAAAAATGCAAAATTCACCTAACGGTTCCGGTCTGGGCACTATGGGACTTATGGGACAGACGACTACTTGGGAAACCATGACAGCAGGAGAAGCCCCGCAGATGGTGTTTTTAAAAATCCTTCTGTTTCATTTCATCCTGCCGGGCGTCCTTACGTTGTTTATTGCCAACGGCATGCGAAAATTAAATCTGATTAAATCTCAGGACATGCTTCTTCATACAACATAAAAATCTTTTTTGACTGTCTGTCGCTTTTCTGCTATACTAAGAAAAAGTGACAGACTTTTATTTTCTTTAATGAGGACACAAAAATGGAAAAACTTATAGAACTAATCAAGCAAGAAGATGCAGACGGCTGGGAAACGCTCATGTTCCTCTACAACGCCGCTTTAAAAGAAATTAATACAAAAATTGATATTCTCAACGATGAATTTCAGCACATTTATCATTATACTCCTATTGAACACATTAAATCCCGCATTAAAACTCCGGCAAGTATTGTAAATAAGCTAAAAAAGAACGGTTATGAAACCAGTGTGGAAAACATGGTGAAGTACGTAAATGACATCGCAGGTATCCGCATTATATGTTCTTTTACTTCTGATATCTATTTGATTGCAGATATGATTACAAAACAAAGCGATTTAAAGGTAGTTTCTGTGAAGGATTACATTACGCATCCAAAAGTAAGCGGATATCAAAGCTATCACATTCTGGTGACAGTTCCTATTCATCTGACACAGGGAATTGTGGATACCATTGTGGAAATACAAATCCGCACCATTGCACAGGATTTCTGGGCAAGTCTGGAACATAAAATCTATTATAAATTTGAGGGAAATGCACCAGATTATATTCGCCGTGAGCTGCAGGAATGTGCAAATATCGTTTCAAATCTGGATCGACGTATGCTCTCTCTGAATGAAAAAATACAGGAATTTTCTGAAAAGAATTCATAAAGAATTGTATTAAAGAAATCTATCATAGCCTTTTATAAGCAGGATCTGCCGCTTAAACATGATATACGCCTAATGCGGCAGCTCCAAATTTCTTATTCTTGATTACCGGAAAATAAATTCTTAAAGAACTCTATAATTTTATCAAAAAATCCCTTTACCTCTTCTTCATTAATATCCAGCTTTAATCCTAAATCTTCAATCTTATCGTAAAGATTTTTTGCCTGTTCTTTTAAGCTGTTGATATCCAAATCCAGATTTTCGATTTTTTCCATGAGCTTTACAATAGCCTGACGGTCTTCCTCAGAAAGCTTTACCTCCATCTCTTTTACAGCCTGGTCTACAATTTCTCCGATTTCTTCCGGTGATGAAACGCCGCTGCTGACTACCTCTCCTTTAATTGCTCCGATGAGCTGCTCTGCTTTTTCCTGACTTCCTACATCTTCCGCAATCTGTCCGGTAATAACCAGCTCATTGGTAGCTGTTTCTACATTTTCTTCTTTTACTTCTTCACCTGTCATATTTTCATAAGATTTAATCGCACCTACCAAAGCCGCTGTTCCTGAAATTTTAAACGGACCTGCCACCACAATATCCGCATCCTTAATTCCCGCTGTGGCAAGGGCATTTTCGTACATTCCCGGCGTACAGTATGTAATATTTTTTGTTGTTACGTGAATTCCGTTTCCATCTTCTTTTCCCTCTACCAGAACAGAAGAAAGAGCCCTTGAACCGATAACACTTTTATCCAGATAAGAGTCCAGATAATTATGCTCATCCTTATTTGTAACCGTAGCAACAGTATAATCTTCTAAATCCTTTTCCGAAACACCTAAAAGCTCCAAAACAGAAGCCTTTTCCTGCGCATTCAAATCTGCTCCCAGCGAAATATAGGGAACATCTAGCTTTGCATCCTCTCTGTCCGCATAAACAGGCATAGAACAAGATGCCATAATCACACCTGTAAGCAGCAACGCAATTCCTTTTTTCTTCATATCTTCAATCTCCTTAAATTCTACATATTTTATATACCACATGTGCCGGCGAGGAAACACTCAAAAGGGTATTTCCTTTCCAAACCGAAGTTGTCACTTTAAATATTATTCAGAAATATTGATGCACTTTTAGCGAATTTGTCGAGCACGCTTTGAGATTATAAGCTCAAAGTGAGCGCAGGCTGAGCATAAAATGTATCAATATTTCCGGATATATACTTAATGCGACAACTTCATTATACCACATTTTCTCCCACATACTTCTAAAGTTTCTCTAAAGGTTCTCGAAAGAAGAGCTGTATATCCCTTGCCCCCTTTCCCGGAAAAGTGTATGATAAGAACAAAAAGTTTAACATACGAAGGAGCTTTTATTATGTCCATCGCCAATCAGGAAATGATACGCAATAATAACCGCCGTCTGGTATTAGAATTTATTATAAATAACCCTCCTGTTTCCAGAGCAGAACTGGCAAAGCAATTATCCCTTACAAAAGCAACCATTTCCAATATTGTACAGGAATTATTGGAACAGAATTTCATCAGGGAAATCGGCAGTGCCCAAACCTCCATGGGAAGAAAGCCCATCCTGCTGGAGTTTAACAAAGCTTATGGTTTTGCCCTGTCTTTAGAAATACAACCGCAGCAGATTATTGCCCTTTTGACAAACTTAAAGGGAGAAGTACAGGAAATCAAAAAAATCCCCTTCTGTCCACAGGATAATCTTTTGCAGCATTTAGAACAGATTTTAAATTTCTATATCAGAGAAAATACTGCGTTTAAAAATAAAATTATCGGAGTTTCCATTGGTATTTATGGAGTTGTCCAAAAAAACGAAATTTTATTTACGCCTTATTATCCTCTCCCCAAAAGCGGTCTGGGTACACATTTGCAGGAAACTTTTCAAATTCCTGTCTTTGTAGAAAATGAAGCAAATCTCTCTGTTTTGGGAGAAGCCGCCTTTCATCACAAATATAAAAATATGATACATATCAATGTGCATGACGGAATTGGTATGGGAATTCTGGTAAACGGACGCTTATATAAAGGACGGGATGGCTATGCCGGTGAATTCGGGCACACCATCTTATTCCCTGACGGAAAACCATGCCCCTGCGGAAATCAGGGCTGTTTTGAGCTTTATGCCTCTCAAAGAGCCATTCTGGAAAATTATGCTGCCCGACAGAAGAAAGAAAACGTTACTATATCTGAATTTTTAAAGGATTATGATGCAAACCTGCCTCTTGCCCATGAAATGATGGATTTATTCGTGAAATACATCTCCATTGGCATTAACAATATTATTAACACCTTTAATACTGATATCATTGTATTAAACAGCGCTTTTTCCAATCATATTCCTGATATCAACCAAAGAATTTCAGAATACTTGGCCGGACATCAAAACAGAGACTGTAACATTATCCCCTCAAAATTAGGAAATCTCTCCTGTCTTTTAGGAGGCGCACGGATATCCGTTGAAAACTTTTTAGATATTCACCACTTGCAAATTCCCTGTCATCTTCCTTTTTAGGGCTTTAATGTGGAACATTCATAAAAGTTTTCAATTTCGTTCACGATTTCTTCACAAGTTCATCATGCTTTGAACATATTTCCAATATATACTAATATCATAAAAATAATACAGAGCAAATTATTTTTATATTTTCTTTTTCATAAGTCGGCGTTAATGCCGACTCTCCTTCCTTTAATATTTATAAAAAAACATCGCAGACTCACTTCTCTGCGATGTTTTTCTGTTTCTTATTTACTTTTAAATTCATTGGTCAATGCAGCAAACTCTTCTAAGGTCAATGCTTCTCCTCTAATTCCCTCAGGAAATCCACAAGCCTTAATTGCTCTTTGAATTTCTTCTTTTCCAAAGGAAAGCTCCGGAGAATTATTTAAACCGTTGGCAAGAGTTTTTCTTCTCTGATTAAAGGATGCCCGAATAATGCGAAACATCAGCTTTGTATCAAACACCTCTACCGGAGGTTCTGCATGTTTTGTAAGACGTATAACGGCGCTTCCCACCTTCGGTCTTGGCATAAAGCAGTTAGGCGGCACATTGGCTACAATATAAGGTTCTGCATAATACTGCACTGCCAATGACAACGCTCCGTATTCCTTTGTTCCAGGTCCTACCTGCATTCGGTCCGCTACTTCCTTTTGCACCATTACGGTAATGGACTCAATTGGCACATCTCCTTCAAATAATCCCATGATAATCGGTGTTGTAATATAATATGGCAGATTTGCCACAACTTTAATGGGTTTTCCATTATTGTGCTCATCTGCCAGTTTTTTGATATCGACTTTTAAAATATCCTCGTTGAGAACAGTTACATTAGAGTAGTCCTGCAACGTATCCTCAAGAATTGGTATCAGCGCTTTATCAATTTCAACTGCAACCACTTCTCTGGCCGCACATGCCAGATACTGGGTCATGGTCCCAATTCCGGGACCAATCTCCAGTACAAAATCCTCTTTTGTAATCTCGGCAGCGCTTATAATCTTATCCAACACATGGGTATCAATCAGGAAATTCTGCCCGAATTTTTTCTGAAAAACAAAATCGTATTTTTGAAGAACTTCTATGGTTCTTTTAGGGTTTCCCAGATAAGGGGCTGTCATCTTTTTTCCTCCTGACTAAATATCAAAATCTTTCTCATACAGCATAATTCTGCCGCTTTCATCATCTAAATGGCGTTTTGCCACTTTCTTTCCTAATCGGCGTCCTTTCTTAGAAGCTTTTTTAATGGCTTCATCCATCATACCTCTGACTGTGCCGATTGTGACCGGATTTTCTTCGTTCTGATTATCTCCGATTAAAGTATATAATGCAAGAACTGCCATATCGTCAATTTTATATCCCAGCTCTTTTGCATAAGTTTTCGCAAAAGATACCAGCTCATCATTGGTAAACACAGGAATTACAATGCGGGAGTCAAATTTTTTGATAAATTCCGGATATTTTTCTTCCAGACTGCGGATACCCGGTTTCAAATCCTCTAAAATTACAGTCAAACGATTTGTCTTAAATTCCATAGCCTTTGACATATCTTCGACTATTTCCTCGTCTAATTCTCCTGCATTTTCAACTACCAGAAATCCTCCTGATAATTTTCCCACAATGGCTATTGGGTCTTTTTTATTCAATTCCTCTGCTGTGATAAACGCAACCTTAGCGCCTTCCATCTGACGTTCTTTGCAAAGAGCTTTAATCAGCCCTTCTGAAAGTCTTGTCTTTCCGGAACCTTCACGTCCTGTAACGATAATATTTCCTGCCTGAGATGTCTTGGCACATGCAGACTCCTGTGCAGTATCTAAGGCTTCATTTATCTGCTGTGTCATACCCGGAACAGGTGCAAAATATGTAAACAATCTTCTGTGTTCTTCTTCTGTAAGGTGATGACGCATTAAGCCTTCGACTGCTGTCTGAAATGCAGAAGATTTCTGCGTTTCATCTACTGCCGAGGCTGCCACACGTTTTATATGGCATTCCTCCTGCTGTGACTCAACGGAAGTTTCTTTCTCTATTTCCTGTTCCAAAGCCTGTGAAAAATCAATTTCACCCATTGCCTCTTTGACTTCTTCCACAGGAATTTCTCTGGTTGCCTCCTCAGATACTTCTTCCTCCGCAGTCTCTTCTACCGCTTCTTCTGCTGTCTCAGCAGTTTCCTCTAAAGCTTCTTCTGTAATTTCTTTGGCTTCTGCTAAAGCTTCTTCGGACTCTTCCTCTGTATTTTCTGCTGCCAAAGCTTCGATTTCATTTGCTTTTTCTTCAAAAACAGCGCTTAAATTTTCTGCAATCATAGCAGCCTTTGCCGCTGCCGGCGCAGGAAGAATATCTTCTTCTGCTTCTTTAGAACTTTCCTCTACAACCTCTTCGGTTTCTTCAACAGCTTCTGTAACTTCTTCTTCACCCGGTTCTTCTGAAATCTCCGCAAGCGCCTCTTCCACAACTTCCTCGTTTACTTCTTGAACAGTTTCTTGTGTTCCTTCGGCAACTGCCTGCGCCAACTCGTTTGCGGTCTCTGCCAAAAGCGCTTCTAAATCAATTTCCAGACTTTTTGTATCTGTCTTAAAGGCTTCTGTCGCTGCACCATCAGAAGAAAGCATCTCTGATTTCGGGGCTTCTGCCTTTACCTCCATTGTCATTGCGCTTCCAATATGAAACGGCTTAAATTCAGTGCCCTTTGTCATATCTTCCGGCTCTAAATCTTTAATCACATATCCCTGTTCTTCCGTAGCCGTAGACGGTTCTTTTGTTGCCGCTGTTTCCATGTCCTCTGACACTGCTGCCTTTGGCTGGAACACATCCCTTAGCCCCTGTGCCACGCGGTCCGGAAGGTCTTCCGGCTGTTTTGGCTGCATAGGCGCTTCCTGAGGCTTCACTGTTTCAGACGGAGCTTCCTGTGTAAGCCCTCCCAGCTTAATACTGTTTAATATCTCTTCAATTTCCTTATCCTGCTGCTGATTGAAAGGCTCATTCATCTGCACCGGTACTGTCTTCGGTATTTCAACAGCACGAACAGGAACACCTTTTGCCTTGTTATAGCTTTCCTGCTGCGCTGCTGTCAGCGGTGTAAAGCGCATTTTTAATTCCATGGCCTTTGTAACATATTTTCCTTCGCTGAACCATAAAATCAAATCGTCACACTCTTCAATGCAAGCATCCTTCATACCTGCCTTTGCATACAGCCGTGCCAGCTCATAAGCCCATCTTTCCGTATACTCTTTGCTCTTATAATCCTGAAGAATTGCAATCTGTTCTTCAATCGGTGAACGTCTCGCTCTGTAAATTTTATATTTTAAAATGTAACGGCTGTTGTCATTAGGAGAAATCTCCACAAATTTCTTATAATAATTCAGTGCCTCGTCAAATTCACCCATTTTAATAGAAAGCTCAACTAATCTGTATATGACAGTTCTTCCAATAGGAGCTCTCTGATGTGCAAGGAGCAGAAGTTTTCGACTATCTTCATACCTTTTATTAGCTTCGTATATCTCGCCTACCATACATAAGGTTCTGGCACTGCGTACTCTACGCCAATCAATGGTATCTACAATTTTTAGAGCGCCTTTGTAGTCCTGTCTGTCAACTAACTGACCGATTTCTTCCAATTTTGCTCTGTACTCGTTTTTATCCAATTTATTCACCTCTGTACATTTATTGATTTGTATATAGTTTCAAATATGTGTTCTTATCTGTAATTCTTGCTGAGGGTATAAGACTCCATAATTGATTTAATTCTAGCATACAGACTATTGTATGTCAAAGTAAATGATTGGAAGGAGACAAAAAAATGGGAATTCTGATTTACAGAACTCCCTGAAGCTTTTTATTTTATACTCTTTGTGATACGAAAATTTTTCCGCTGTATTTTTTCAAAACTGCCGCCAAAACATTTCCCAGTATTCCACAGGAAATAATTTCCCCAATTCCTACGGTTAAAGCCAAAAATGGAATTGGAAGTACCACACCGTAAGCATAGCGAAGTACAAACGGAACGACCAAGGCATTTACCAAAATAGGCGGTAAAACTGCCAATGCTCTATGGTGATTTCTCAATGCGTATGTCCCTGCTGCTCCTACAAGTGTTGCGATGCTGCCGCAAATAATGTCAGGTAAAATTGCTCCGCCTGTAATATTTCCAATCAGACATCCTACAAACAATCCCGGAATTGCCGCCGGTGTAAAAATAGGTAAAATTGTCAGCATTTCTGCAATACGAACCTGTATTTCTCCGAAGCTGATAGGTGCAAAGACAATGGTAAGCACCACATAGATTGCCGCAATCATTGCAGCCTGTGTTAAGTACGACACATTTTTGTTTTTCATATTCTGTTTTCTCCTTTAGTTTTGTTTTACGTGTGGAAGGTCACGAACACACGATTCATTTTATGCCGGAAATCGGCGAAACCCTTATAAGACCTTGTTTTTATGGGCTTTACAACGTGTTGTAGTATAGCACAGGAACTGATGAAAATCAAGATTTATGAAAAATTTGAAAATATAGCACATAAAGCTCAAATCTGCATATTGTATTCTTAAATTGCATATGCTATAATGCCAGTAGGCAAAAAGATAATGCTATTCCATAGTGAACAGCAATGAAAACCCCTCGGACTGCATTCCGAGGGGTTTTCTATTCCTAATTTTGGTGTGGAAAGGCTTATATCCACAGGCTAGTTACCGGCTATTTGTCGCCATCTAACCATTTGATGATGTAGTGGCAAACTACACCAGCCGCAACAGCGACAATAAAAGATAATACTAAATCCATAGTGAGCACCTCCCTTCTGTACCGGTATAGGAGGCGGTAACATTATCAGTATAGCTTAGTCTATTTTATCTGGCAATCACTTTTTGTTGCTCAATTTTCTGAAACAGCCTTGCCAACACAATAACCGCTGCTGCTGCCAATACAACCTCTGCCACAAACTGTGCATAAGCCAGTCCATACAAAGGAAGTAAATAATTTAAAAGATACAGCGCCGGTATTTCCAGAATAATCTTTCTCATAATCGCAAAAATAAGAGCTTCTTTTCCCATTCCCACAGATTGGAACACACCTACTGCAAGGAAATCCATACATAAAAACGGCAATCCCAGGCAAAAGCCTCTTAAAAATTTTGTTCCATAAGAAATAATTGCTTCATTAGACATAAACATTTCTGTCAACTGAGCAGAACTTAAATAATAAAAAGCTGCTACAACGGTAATAAATCCCAGACTTGCTCTTGCTGCAAATACCAGCGTACCTTTCATTCTCTTATGATTACCGCTGGAGTAAGTATAACTGATTAAAGGCATAATTCCCTGAGAAATTCCCATGGCAATGTTCATAGGAACCATATTGATTTTCTGGGTAATCCCCATTGCCGCAACTGCATCTGCACCAAAAGAAGATGTAAAATTATTCAAAATCGTCATTCCCGTAACGTTTAAAAGGTTCTGAATTGATGCTGGAATTCCCACTGCACAAATTCCACAGATAATATTTTTGTCCAGAGAAAGGCGTTTGGGATTTACACACACAAAAGTACTTTTTCTTTTTTTATAGAGTAATACAAAGAAGTAAATACAGGCAACACAGTTAGATAAAAAGGTGGCAAGTCCTGCTCCTTCCGCTCCCATATTCAAGCCCCACGGAAGTATAAAAACAGGGTCCAAAATAATATTTAAAAAGCAGCCGCTCATTGTTCCGATACTGGCATGCAGCGCAGAACCCTCTGCTCTTACCATATACGCCATAACAACATTTAAAATAGCAGGCACTGCTCCGTAAATAGAGGTCCATTTCAAATATTCTCCTGTGGCAGCCATGGTCTCAGTATTTGCTCCCAGCATACGAAGCAGCGGTGCATTAAAAACAAAACATGCCAACGCAAATAGCGCACCGGATATAATTGCACAATAAAAGCCCAGTGCAGAGCTTTTATATACCGTATCGTAATCTTTTCTTCCCAGAGCACGGCTCATCATACTGGAGCTGCCCACTCCGAAAAGATTGTTCACCGCATTAAATGCCAAAAGCACCGGGGCTGCCAAGGTAACTGCCGCATTCTGAATTGGGTCATTGCACATTCCTACAAAATAGGTATCCGCCAGATTATAAAGCACCATAACAAGCGAGCTGAGAATTGTGGGTATTGCCAGCTTTGCAACTGCCTTTGGAATTGGTGTCTGTTCAAACAAAATGATTTTATCTGTATTTTCCGACAACGAATTTTCCTCCACTTCTATTAAATTCCTGCATAATAAGGGCTGCTCATTAAGCAACAACTCCATGTACGCCTAATGTGGCAGCCCTTGTAATTATTCTATCTAAAAATCATTTTCTTAGCAATACTGACGCACAATTTCCTGCATCTTTTCAAACTGTTGTTCCATTTCATCAACCAGACGGAACTGTGTACGGGCACGAACCAGATTGTGCTCCGGATAAGCTGTCTTAAAGTAAGTATCTCCTTCCAGATAATCTGTCAGGAAACGCATACCACATTCCAAAGTCATTAAGCGTGCTCCCCATGGAAGACTTTCTATTTCCTCAGGTGTAAGCACACCATCTGTACCTTCCAGATAACCTTTCACATACATTTCATATAAGGAAATATCGAAGTGCATTAAATCCAGATTTCTTTCATCCTCTTCTGCGGTAGCTGCGCCAAAACGGATAGAGTCACCAAAATCATTGGCAGCCAAGCCCGGCATAATAGTATCTAAATCAATAATGCACAGTCCTTTTCCGGTATCCGCATCAAATAAAATATTGTTTAATTTCGTATCATTATGTGTTACTCGTAAAGGAAGTTTTCCTTCTTCCTGCTGTTTTACCAGAACGCCGCAATCTGCTTCTCTTTCCAAAGCAAACTTAACCTCAGGGCGGCAGGTAATGGCTCTGTTTTTAATATCACGCTTTACAGCACGCTGGAAATTTGCAAAACGTTTTACTGTATTATGGAAATCAGGAATGGTCTCTTTTAAGCTGGATGCCGGATAATTACCAAGCTGCTTTAAGAAATGTCCGAAACTGTTTCCTGACTGATAAAACTGCTCCGGTTCTTCCACCAACTGATAGCATACAGAATTCGGAATGTAATGATAACATCTCCAAGGCTGTCCTTCACTGTCTTCAAAATAAGTGCATCCGGCTTTTGTCTTAATACAAGATAAAGTTTCTCTGTCCGGATCTCCGCCTTCGTCTCGAATAACGTTACGAAGGTATTCTGTTACACCGAAAATATTTTCCATAACCCCTGCCGGATCTTTAAATACGTTGTTATTTACTCGCTGAAGAATATATGCAAACTCATCTCCTGCATCCGTAGGCATATAAACAGCATAAGTTTCATTGATATGTCCCTGTCCAAAAGGTTTCACATAGCTGCATTGATTACCAAATCCGAAAGCATATAAGGCATCTTCCAGATTTCTGTTTGTAACGCCGTCAATTTTTCTTCTGGTAGAAAATACCACTTCGCCGGCCTCCACTTTACGTTTTACATCAATATTACAATTTGCTTTCACAACGCTTCCCAGTCCGATATGTGCTCCCTTTGCAACATGAGAGTCATGGTCTACAACCGCACCGCTGTTTACAAGAACACCATGCTCAATGACTGTATGTGTATTAACAACTGCACGCTGCATAATAAAACTTCCGTTGCCAATTTCCGCACTTGGGCTTACTACTGCTGACGGATGAATAATTGCCGGCACTTTATATCCTGCTTCCATGAGCTTTTCTGTCCAATAAAGGCGCATTCCGTTATCTCCGAGAGCTGCTACTGCTGTATCATATTCTCCTAGAAATGCCTGATAATCACAGCATTTTCCAATGACATCTTCTCCTTTAACTGCATCATCCAAAAATACTACTTTTGCATATCCAATCAGTCTGGCTGTTTCCTGTATCATCTGACCAAAACCGCCCGCACCTAAAATCAATAAACTTTTCATTTGTTTTTGTATGAAGCTTATAAGCTTCTATTTCTCCTTTCACAAATATCGTTTTCATTGTCTCCTATTTTATCATACATAGTAAAAAAAGAACACCTTTTTGAACTTTTCTGGCAAAAAAGTGCTCTTTTCGCTTTAACCATACAATTATTTTGTATAGTTGTATATTATTCTATTCACTTTTTACAAGGTTTCCATGAAAAAGTCTAAATAACATACGTGCCTTTTCCACGCATTTTGTAATTTGCTCCTGTTTTTCTTCCTGTGAAATATCCTCCGGAAATCCCAAATTCAAAATCTCCATGTAGGCACTTAAAAAATCATTCCAGCGAGTCCTTTTCACATCTAAAACACCTCTAATTCCTGCTGCTGCCGAAATATAACGGGCATCGCATTTTTGTGCCCATATTCTATAATCTATACGTACTAAACTAAAAGAGTCCACCGCTATTGCATATCCTTCCAGAACCCGCTCCTGTCCCTCTTTCAAATCTCTAAGTTCTCTTGCATGATTTCCTATAAATGCAGCTACACCTGCTATACTTTCTTCACTTACAGAAGAGCAAAAAAGTCCCTGAACAAATTCTCTTAGACTTTCTCTGCTGCTTATATCAGTCTTTTCCGCACGATAGCGCATAATAGTCTCAGAAGCATATATAATCGGAAACTTCGATTTTCTCATAAAATCCTGTTCCAATATCCAGTCTCTTAGCGCTTTACTTAACAGCTCCCCTTTTCCCTCACAGAGCTTGGAAAAGTGATTATCTCTGTCATTCCTATCCTCCACTGATTAAATCTGCATCTCCTCTTCAAAATCTCCTCTCATTTCGCAGAATTCCTCTGTATCAAAGAAGTCCTTTAATGAAATCTCAAATCCCTCGCAAATTTTATGAATAGTAAATATTCCCGGATTTTTGGTTGAGCCGTTTACAATGTGCAGCAATGTAGTCAGGGGAACTGCTGATTTATAGGATAGCGCATAATAAGTTATTCCTTGTTCCTTACACAGATTATTAATACGATCTGCTAATATCTTTCGTGAACGAATCATAAATAGTACCTCCATTTTTGGTACTATCAGTGTACTACTTATTATTTTCCAATTACTACCATATATAACACTAGTGCCTTATTTGATAGTACACTTTCCATCTCTATTCTACTGTAACACTCTTTGCAAGATTTCTTGGCTTATCAACATCCAAGCCCTTAGCAACTGAAATATAATATGCCAGCAACTGCAGTGGAACAACAGCCAGACTGGTAGTAAAAACATCCTGTGTCTTAGGCACATACACAGTAAAATCTGCAATATCTTCTATGGAATAATTCCCATAAGAAGTCAGCCCTAAGACACATGCTCCACGACTTCGCACTTCTACTAAATTGCTGACCTCTTTCTCAAATAAATCCGGTTGTGTTGCTGCACCAACTACCAGAACTCCTTCTTCAATAAGAGAAATCGTGCCATGTTTTAATTCCCCTGCCGCATAAGCTTCAGAATGAATATAAGATATTTCTTTTAACTTCAAAGAACCTTCTAAAGAAATGGCATAGTCCAGACCTCTTCCGATAAAGAACACATCTTTTGTATGCGAATACTTATTAGCAAGCCACTGTATCCTCTCTTTTTCATCTAAAATCTTCTGAATTTTCTCAGGAAGTCTTCCCAGCTCGTGAATATATTCTCTATACTCTTTATCTTTAATCGTACCCCTTACTTTTCCAAAAAGTAATCCAATGAGATAAACTGCTGCCAGCTGAGTACTGTACGCTTTTGTAGTAGCCACGGAGATTTCCGGTCCTGCCCATGTATAAAAAACACTATCCGCTTCTCGTGCAATAGAACTTCCTACTACATTTACAATTCCCAGCACTTTATAACCCTTTTTCTTAGACTCCCTTAAAGCTGCCAGCGAATCTGCCGTTTCCCCCGACTGACTCACGACAATCACCAATGTGTCCTTCGCCATAAGGGGATTCCTGTAGCGAAACTCCGATGCCAAATCCACATCTACCGGTATTTTTGCCAGCTTTTCCAGCACATATTTCGCACATACGCACACATGATATGCAGAACCACAAGCTACCATCTGAATACGACTGACCTTCTTAATATCTTCGTCTGTCATTTCCAATTCGTCAATCACAATTTTCCCATTCTTAATTCTGGGACTGATAGTATCTGCTACTGCTTTCGGCTGCTCATAGATTTCCTTCAGCATAAAATGCTCAAAGCCCTCTTTTTCCGCTGCTTTTGCATCCCACTCCACGGTTTTGAACTCTTTTTGCAATTCTTCCTGATCAATATCATAAAAACGTATACCATCTGCCTTAATTTCGGCAATTTCTCTGTCATCAATGTAGCATACGGTCTTTGTATACTTCAAAATCGCAGGGACATCAGATGCAATGAGATTTCCCTGAGGAGATTTCCCAACGATTAAAGGACTATCCTTTCTCACAGCATACATAACTCCCGGATTTTCCTGAAAAAGAATTCCCAACGCATAGGAACCTCTCACTCTTCCTAATACCTTTGTAATCGCTTCCAAACAGTTCCCTTTGTAATAATAGTCCAAAAGATGGGCGATTACTTCTGTGTCTGTTTGTGACACAAATTCATAACCTTTTTTCTGTAAATATTCCTTTATTTCCTTATAATTTTCAATAATCCCATTATGTACCACCGCGATTTTTTTATCCTTTGATACATGAGGGTGCGCATTAATCACTGATGGTTCACCATGCGTAGCCCAGCGGGTATGACCAATTCCACAATACCCTTTTACCGCTTTTCCATTATCTGTCATCTCACGAAGCGCCTGTAAACGACCTTTCGCCTTGATGATTTCAATTTCTTTTTTGTCGCGGCTATTATCCAGCACCGCAATACCCGCAGAATCATATCCTCTATACTCCAGCTTGGAAAGCCCCTCTATCAAAATAGATGCCGCATTTTCTTTTCCCACATATCCCACAATTCCACACATATTTTATACCTCCTATTTGTACAATCGTTTTATTTTTTTGTATTTTCGTCTAATTATAGCAGATTTCTTTCCATTTTTTAATGTTTTCTTGCATATTTTCTCATTTTTTCCATACCTTACAAAAAAACTCCTTCATTATCCTTTTTTTCTTATAATATTCACAATAAATATGAAAAAATAAAGAAGACGAAAGAAATGGATGCTTTCGTCTTCTTACTCTTCCTTTTTATTTTTTCTCTCTCAAATATTTCCCCGCATCTTTTATAAAACTGACTGCAATCATCACAATGACAATCGCTATAGGAAACGCTGCTACAATACTGACAGACTGCAGATTGCTCATAGAGCTTTCCGAAAATACCAGTCCAATAGGAAGTACAATCAACAAGATACACCACATTAACTGTATCAGCTTATTTGGACTCTCATTTTCTCCCAGTTTTCTATAACTATAGCAAGAAGCTGTCAGTGCAATAGAGTCAAAAGAAGTTGCATAAAATGCAATCATCGTAATCAATAATAACACTAAAATCAACGGTGCACATGGCAGTGTCTTAATTACAGAAATAATCATTCCATATACATCTCCGTCAGCCTGATACTGTGCAATAAAATCTGCTGCACCGGATGTCTGCAGTCCCATAGAATAATTTCCTAAAACCACAAAACTTACCAGTGTAGAACCCACTCCAAATCCATATCCGCCTAAAATTGTCTGGCGAATGGTTCTTCCTCTGGAAATACTTCCGATAAAGAATGGAGCTGCAACACACCAAACCATCCAATAAGCCCAGTAATAAATCGTCCAATTCTGAGGGAAAGAAGATGTTCTCAGAGGATCTGTAAAGGTAGAAAGCTCCACAAATTCTCCGATCATCTTTCCAAAAGAAGCAAATCCTGATTCAATAATGTATTTTGTCTCTCCTCCGAATAAAAGAACAAACACCAATAACCCAAAGAACAGATAAATACACGCTTTTGCCAGAAAACTAATCCCCTTAAATCCGTGTAAAAGAGAATAGGTGTAAACAAGGCAAGTTAAAAGCAGAATAATAATCGTAATTACTGTACGACTGATTTCAACGTGGAACAGCTCGCTTACCACTTCTGCCATCAAAGGAGTTGCAACGCTAAAGGTTGTTGCTGTTCCTGCCAGCAGAGCAAACACTGCTAATAAGTCAATTATTTTTCCTGCTAATCCGTCTGTATGTTTACCCAATAAAGGACGGCATGCTTCGGAATATTTCTGACGTTCTCTTTTTCTTACGTGGAGCATAAACCCAAATGCAGCTGCCAAAACAAGGTAAAATCCCCATGGAATAAAGCTCCAGTGGAACATAGGGAACACTCCTGCCCATTCCTGTATACTTCCTAGCTCTGCAATGTGGGGATCTGATGCATACATAACCCATTCTGAGAAAGAATAAAACAAAATATCTGCTGCAAGTCCACAGGTAAACATCATACTGCCCCATGCAAAAAAGGAATACTTTGGTTTCTCATCTTTGCCACCTAACACAATATCTCCATACTTTGACATTGCTATATAAATGGAAAGCAAAAATACACCAAGTCCGATTACCAGATAATAAGTTCCAAATGTATCACCAAAGAAAAAACGAATTTGGCTCAATATTGCATTAGACTGCTCCGGCATAAAGAAAAATAACACACTAAGGGCAACTACAATTCCAAGAGGAACCAGAGTAATGGTCCAATCAATCTGTTTTTTACTGTCTTTCTGCATCTGAATTTCCTCCTAAATATTTCTCGTAACTGCTATCTAACTGGGCAAGTTCTGATAAATTATCCACCTCTATGATGTCGCCTGCCTGCATTTTACGAATTCCCAACCGGTATTCCTGTGGATGACAGAACATTGCCACATCGTCCCAGTAAATCTGGCGATTTTCTTTCTCCTCAAATTCTTCTTCCAGATGCTTTCTCAGCTTCTTTCCATCTTCTGCATTCCAACGAGAAATGCTAAAGAGCTGCCAACCTGATTTTCCACCGGTTCTGCTGCAAGATTTCACAATTCCATTCTCCACCGTCATCAGCCATTCATCGGTTTCCTCATCTGTCCAGACTGCATTGTAACCGGAACGCTCAAACTCCGGTGCCAAAATAGAAGGGTTGTAAATAATCTGGTCTCCGTCCAAAATAATCACATCTTCCAGATAATCCCTTGCCACATACAGAGAAGAAATGTTGTTATAAATATCATAATAAGGATTTTCAATCAGTTTTACTTGTGGATATTCCTGCTCTAAAACCGCAAATTTCTCTTTTAAATATCCCACAACCACATAGATTTCTGATATTCCATTTTCTAAAAGTCCCTGTATAACGGTATCAATCATTCGTACTCCGTTTACCTTTACAAGAGGTTTTGGTGTTTCCAATGTCACCGGCTGCATTCTCTTTCCAATCCCTGCCGCCATAATAATTGCACGCTTTACTTTATACATTTTCTTCTTTTCCTTCCCTGCTAAGCTCTTCCTTCACAATCTTATAGTAATCCTTTGCATATCGGTATTGTCTCAGAGAATATTCTCCAAATTCCACACCACAGATACTCTTATATTCACACCAGTTGCTCCATAAAAATCCGCATACCGCAATGTAAGCATAAATTTTTATCCTAATCGCTCTTTCACAAGCATTATCAAAATAAGCATCAATTAATTTCTCTACATGCTCTCTGTCATACATGGCATAAATCGCAAACATTGCAATATCCACGTGTACATCCTGCATTCCTGCATATTCCCAGTCAATCAAACGAATTTCATCCCCTGTAAAAAGGAAATTATCCGGAACTGCATCAATATGAGTAAGTGCTATATTCTTAGGAGCTTTATCAATATAGGTTTTCAGCTCATATACCTTTCTTTTTGTTTCCTCATAATCACGATACATGGATTTTGTTCCATTTCGCAGTGATTCGTAATATTCTATCTGACCAAACAAATCAAATTCATGATTTACCTGCAGCTTACATTCATGAAATCCACGAAGCTTTTTCATACATTTCTGCACATCTTCTTCTGCATAAGGATCACATACCCTGGCATTATCTAAAAATTTAGTAATTTTATATCCTGTCTCAGGAGACATATAACAAACCGGATCACAGATATTCTGACCTTCCAATGCCTGATAGACATTATATTCATTCTTACGGTTAATCATCTTATCTGTTCCCTCTCCCGGAACACGCATAATATAACGCTCTCCTCGGCAACTAAATTCAAAAGAACGATTTGTCATTCCTTTTTTCAAAGCTTTTATCTCTACAATTTCCTTTGTATCACAGGAAAGCACTTTCGAAATCAAAGAAATAATATCTGAATTTAGCTGATTAGAATCTTCATCTAATTCCCTTAATTCCTCTAACGTATTAATTTCATATACCAGATTTTGAGAAACTTCACGAGGCTTTAAAATCATCTTGCCATTCTTCATTGCAGCTTCTTCCCAGAATGCATAAGAATATTCCCTTTCTTTTGAAAGACGTAAAATATTCTCTTTTAAAACCTCTGCCTCTTCCTTCAAAATATAAGAAATACCAAACATCTGATTTCCCAGTTCATTCTTCTTAGTCTCCACAATCTCTTTCTTGCGGTTAATCCTTACATTGCTCTCCTCAACCTCTCTGTTGCTAAGCATATACCAGGAATACCATTCCCTCTCTGAAAAAGGATTTTCAAAGCACCATAAATCACAAGGCAAAATATAAGTATTTCCAACTTTATCCATAACACATTTTAAAGAATAGAGATTATTCTTCGTCATATAATCCTTGTTATATATCAGATTTACATGATACTTATCAATTAAATAATCATATTGTTCCTTCATAAATCCTACAACAATATCAATTTTAAAAATCCCTGCTTCCTGTAACTGCTTAATCAGCCTTTCAATCAACGGCTCGTCCTTAATCTCCAAAATCCCTTTTGGAACTTCCACATTAATGGGAACCATCCTCATTCCAAATCCTGCGGCAAGAATAATTGCATTGTTCGGCTTCTTATCTTCTAATTCTTCATATACCTTTGGGGTACACTGCATTTTCTCATCTAAATAACCTAATTCTGTCAGTTTCTTCAAAGAACTGTTTACCTTGCCCAAAGAATATCCTGTTATCTCTGATAAAATTCTCTGGTTCACATAGTCCTGTTTCATGATGCAGTTCATTAAATCATATTCTTGAATGTTCATGTTCTTTCTCCTTTTAATTTTTATGAACATAATAGTATCATAACACCTTTGGGAAAAAGACGCAAGAAGTATTTTATTATTTTATATAGACAAAAAGCTGCTGCTTTATGATTTTTAATAATCAAAGCAACAGCTCTTGAAATCGAAAATATTTCTAAATAATGTTTTATATCATAATATTTCTAAATTCATCTGTATCAAAGAAATCTTTTAGTGAAACATTCAATCCTTCACAAATTTTAGCGATTGCAAATATCCCCGGATTTTTCACCGAACCATCTGCCATCTGTAATACTGTTTCAATAGGAACTTCAGACTTAGATGATAATTCCTCATATGTAAGTTTCTTTTCCTTGCACAATTCATTTACACGTTCTGCTAATAGCTTTCGTGCATCCTTCCTAGATAACACCTCCGTTTTTATATCATTCCCCTAACACACCTAAACATATAAAATGAGATAAAATATATGTATAAAGTCCGAACCAGGCCTCTCCAATGGAAACTATAAACTGCTTTCTCGGAGTTGCCTGGTTCATAAATAAACCTGCTAAGCACTACTTTTATTCTTCTGTAATTCCTTCTTTTACCTGGTTCATCTTTTCAATGGCTGTATTCACTGTATTCATATCCGGAATCATAACATAGGCCGCCATACTCATTGAATATGGTACTTTCGTTGCACCACTACCATCTACACTGTAGCTTTCTACAGACCATTCTCCGCCCTCACTCAACTGCTGGCGGATAAGACCGGCAATGACATCGTATGGAATATTTGTCTCAAAACTTCCCACAAGACTTTCCATAGTCTGTGAAAAATTCTTCAAAATAGCCGGGCTCATAGCTTTCTTAATTACTCCTTCGATAACATGCAGTTGGTTCTTACCACGCTGTCTGTCACCTTCTGAAAACGCATATCTTTCACGGGCAAATGCCAATGCCTGTGCGCCATTCACCTGATTTTCACCCTTTACATATGAATATCCATCTACATTCTCTGAATCAAAGGTATAATCTGATACAATAGTAATACCACCAAGTGAATCAATAATTTTTTCAAATCCTCCAAAATTTACACGGAAGTAGTAATCAATATCTGTCTGATACAACATTGCTAGTGTATCTTTGCTGACATCGATTCCATAAATTCCTGCATGTGTCAACTTATCAGGAACCCCCTTAGAAATTGACAATGGTACAAAATAATCTCGTGGAGTAGAAACTAACAGCACTTGATGTGTCTCTGTATTCACGGTAGCTACAATATTAACATCACTGCGGCTGTTTGCTACAAGACCTTCGCGAGAATCAATTCCACTAATATAGACAGAAAATGTCTTTGGAATTTCTGAGCTTGCCACTGGTTCCTCCACGGAGTCTACCTTTTTCTCAATTTCTTCCACATGAACCTGCTTCATCTGAGCCTTCACAGTTTCATAATCTTCCCTGCTCTCAAGTAAGCTCATAAATCCTGTGTTCAGGATAATAGCATCAACTTCTTTTTCTTTCTCCAAACCATCTACTAACGCAGATACATCTGTATAGTTTTTTGTCTCAATATTTCCGATGACTTCACTCATCTGTTCCATGGCTGTATCTGTATTCTCTCTATCTAATGCCTCTAATACACCATATGTGTATCCCTTTGTATCTTCCAGAGTTTCCGCCTTGTCTGACTCACGAACATATACTGCAATTCCGGTTTTTTCCACTGCTGGTTTTGTAATATCAGATAATGTATCAATACCCTTCTTCAAATATCCACCGCCAACAATATAGCAGATTGTAATTAATACAATCAGTACAATACCTATTACAAAACGAACCTTATTCTTAAAATTCATTGTAAGTAAATATACAATAACTGTAAGTACAAGTATTCCTACACCAATCAGTAAAAATAACTTATTGGGAATCATCTTCGTTGAAAATAAAAATATCATAAATATGGCGGATATAATTACCTCTAACAACACAGCTATAATTCCCGGTATTCTCTTTTTCTTCATCTCTTGTCCTTTCTATTAAACTAATAACATAAGTTCCTATAATCAATTTTTAATTTTAGCACTTGACATTTCCAAATGCAATAGAAATTATCATATAAACAAACTCCCGTTGTAAGCGCAAAATACTTCAACGGATTGTGTTGCCCTAAAAATGAATCCATAATAATCATTAGAAAATGCAAGCATTTCACTTCATCTTCTCTTGCTAGAAATGATAGATGCGAGCATTTTACTCTATCCGATTTATGGAGGTGTGCTCATGAGAATCAAAAGAATACCTGCCGAAGAACAATACCGTCTCATCATGGAATGCCGTCAAAGTGGATTGACAGATCATCAATGGTGTGTGGAACACGACATCAAACCGGGAACTTTTTACAACTGGGTAAAAAGGCTGCGTCAGAAAGGTTGTGTGGATTTGCCAGCGTCAACCGGACGCAGCTATCGTGCACCGGAAAGCCAGGAAGTTGTCAGAGTGGATTTTCATGATACTGACCCGCCCCCATATGAACAGCCATTCAATGTGATTCCGGTAGCTACGGAAAGAAATAACCTTTCCGTAGCAGAGCCAATGAAGCTGTCTGTAGGAAGTTTTCATCTAACAATACCAAATGGAATAGATCCTCAGTTTCTGGCTCAAATGCTCCGCATTGTGAAGGAGTTGGAATGTTAGGGGATATCACAGCCGCCGATGAAATCTATATCGTAACAGGCAGAACGGATATGCGGAAATCCATTGACGGGCTGTGTGCTATTGTAGAAGAACAACTCCATATGGATCCAAGGCGAAGCGCCCTGTATCTTTTCTGTGGAAAACGTTGTGACAGGATCAAAGCTTTGCTCTGGGAGTCTGACGGATTTGTGCTGCTGTATAAACGCATGGAAGTCCAGGGCAGGTTCCGCTGGCCCAGAAATCAGCTGGAAGTAAAGCAACTGACCTGGCAGCAATTCGACTGGCTCATGTCCGGTCTTGAAATCGAACAGCCAAAGGCATTCAAACCTACGCAATGATCGTGTAAAAACTCTATGCCAACCAACAAAAATGGAGAGCTTTCCACACTCTGTATCATGTCTGCAATCCCTTGTAAATACTGGGTTTTCTGCTTCTTTTTCATTGCTTTTTATGGTATAATAAGAGCAATGAAAAAGGAGCAGAAGACATATGGCCGGTAATTCAAAAGATTCAAAAATCCTTGCGTACAAGGACATGATCAACCAACTGAATAAGACGATTTCCGCACAGACAGAATTGATCCAGTCTTTACAAAAAACATTGGAAGCAGACCGTCTGGAAAAAGAAAACCTTCGTCAGCAGATTGAATATCTGTAAACGCAAAATAGCGAGTACCTGTTCAAAATCATCCGATGTGAGATAATAGACTCATCACTACAAAGTCCAAATAGTTTAGTACTCAACTTTTTTGACTTTGCTACAGGAGGTGAGTTATGAAATCTCATACAAGTTTAGTTGCACAGCAAACCCGTCTGAGCGAATGGGCTGACATGGTCAGGGACTGCCAAAACCGTCCGCAAGGAATGAAAATCGATGAATGGTGTCAACTACACGACATTACAAAAGCAAGTTATTACTGGAGACTCCGGAAAGTTCGTGAGGCTTATCTGAAAACAGCGGATCATACACAAACATTTGTAGAAGTTCCCTCTTCTGCAATCCAGCCGGTAAATATGGCAGCGGAGTATAAAATCATTGCCTTGATTAGAGGCAGAAACAACCTCACTCTGGAAATTACCGAACAGGCATCTGATTCATTTTTAAAAACACTTTTGGGAGTGCTCGGCAATGCTCAATGATGGCTCCGGGTTCAAAAAAGTATATCTGGCGACTGGATTTACGGATCTGCGCAGAGGGATCGATGGCTTGGCCAGAATCATACGTTTTCAGTTCCAGCTTGATCCTTACGATAAGAATACATTATTTTTATTTTGCGGCAAACGTACAGATCGGATAAAAGGGCTTATCTGGGAGGGCGATGGATTTCTACTTCTGTACAAGCGGATTGAAAACGGAAACTTCCGCTGGCCCCGTACACAAGAAGAAGCACTGGAAATTAGTGCAGACCAGTATCAAATGTTAATGCAAGGTCTGGAAATCGTTGCCAGACATCCCATAGAAGAAATCTCCTGTCCAGAATTCTCCTTGTGATTTGTGCAAAACGTAGAAAATAAAATTGCTTTCATCCATGATAAATCACCCTGTGCAATATAAAATTTAAAGTTATTCACATCCTGAAAGTTTTCTGTGAGTTTCTATATACTCCTGATTCCAAAACTTTTCAGATTGTGGATAACAGTCATAAATATCTGAAATTCAGGCTTTTATTTTCAGGTATTCATGACTGTTATCCACTGTCAAAATGACGAAGGTGACAGAATTCAAAAATAGCCAAAAACCGTTGGTTCTGCTATAATAGCACTCAGGAAAGTGAGGTTTGGTTATGGCAGTTAAGTATACGGAGGAACAATTAAATAGTGTTGATAAGTCGTTTCTTATCCAGCTTCTTTTACAACAGCAGGAACAATTGGAAGCCATAACAAAGGAGCTTCACGCATCGAATGAAAAAATGCAGCTTCTGATGGAACAGGTAATCCTTGGTAAGCAGAACCGTTTTGGAAGGTCATCTGAAAAAATGGAAGATACCAGCCAGATCTGTTTTCAAGAAGTAGACGGCACTATTGTTTTTTTCAATGAAGCGGAAGCTGTCTACGATCTCAATGAAAAAGAACCTGATGAGCTGGAACTCAAATCTCCAAAACAGCCAAAGCGTAAGGGAAAGAAAGAATCAGATCTTTCCGGACTTACGGTCAGACGGATTGACCATTATCTGTCAGAGGAGGAATTGGAAATAGAATTCGGTGTCAATGGGTGGAAACAGTTACCGGATGCCATTTCCAAAAAATATCATTTTGTACCTGCGAGGGTAGAGGTAGAAGAACATCACATCGGTGTGTATGCCAGCAAAACAGATGAGCACATGGTCAAAGCAGACCATCCAAAAGCATTACTGCATGGAAGTTTGGTATCACCATCTCTTGGAGCTGCGATCATCAATGGAAAGTATGTGAATGCAGTTCCTCTCTATCGGTTAGAGCAGGAATTCCAGCGTTATGGCCTGCAGATCACAAGGCAGAACATGGCAAACTGGTGCATACGTTTGGCAGAGGAATATCTCTCGATCCTTTATGATCATCTTCATGAAGAATTGTATTTCTATCATGTGATCCAGGCAGACGAGACGCCGTTGCTTGTAAACCATGACGGACGCAAAGCCGGAAGCAAAAGCTGGATGTGGGTATACCGTTCTGGTCATCTGTATCAAGACCGGCAGATTGTCCTGTATGAATACCAGCAGACAAGAAATGCATCCCATCCACGGGAATTCCTGAAAGGATACGATGGCATCTGTGTAACAGATGGTTATCAGGTCTACCATACTTTAGAAAAAGAATTGGAAGAACTGACCATTGCTGGATGCTGGGTGCACTGTCGCCGCAGATTTGATGAAGCTTTGAAGCTGATTCCCAAACCATCCCAAAAGGAATCCAATGCATTTCTGCTGATGAAACAGATTCAGGCAATCTATCGGGAAGAAGGGAAATTGAATGACCTTTCTTCTGATGAACGACTGAAACAGCGACAGGCGGTTATCAAACCTCTTGTGGATGCTTTTTTTGCGTACCTGAAAACCATAAATGTGTCCAAAAAGGACAAATTTGGTGATGCCGTTAGATATGCACGAAATCAGGAAAAATATCTCCGGGTATTTCTTACAGACGGAGATGTTCCGATTGATAATAATGCATCCGAAAGGGCAATCCGAGGTTTTTGTATTGGAAAGAAGAATTGGCAGATGATCGATACGATTCATGGAGCCAAATCTTCCGCAATTATTTACAGTATTGTAGAAACTGCAAAAGCCAATAATCTGAAACCTTTTGATTATGTGCAGCATCTCTTGGAAGAGATTCCGAAACACATGAATGATAAGGACTGTTCTTTTCTGGAAGATCTTCTGCCCTGGTCAGAAAAACTTCCGGCAGGGATTCGCAAAGCTTAAATATCGGTGGCTGCAAAGCAGCCGCCTAAAAATGTCAAGGTACTCGCTATTTTGCGTTTACGAATATCTCACGAAGAAACTCTTTGGTACTTCCAGTGAAAAACGGAAAGATATCGATGGTCAGCTGAATCTTTTTGATGAAGCCGAGCAGGAGGCAGATCTGACATGGAAACAGGAACTTCCTGATGACATCACTGTTCCGGAACATAAGAGAAAATCACGACGGACACATACGGATCTCTTTAAAAATGTTCCTTCCTGCGATGAGATCATTTCTCTTCCGGAGGAGGAGCGAAACTGTCCAACCTGCGGAACACAGATGGAATGTATTGGGAAAGAATTCGTCCGCCATGAATTCCGGTTTACCCCTGCCAAAGGGAAAGTAGTAAATATCTATCGTGAAACCTATAAATGCCCGGAGTGTGCCATATCAGAGGAACACCCGGATGATCAGACATTTGTCAAAGCGCCTGTTCAGGAACCATTGATCCCAGAAAGTTATGCATCGGAATCCGTTGTAGGATGGGCAATGCACCAGAAGTACCAGAATGGTCTGCCATTAAACCGGCAGGAATCGGAATGGAAGCAGCTGGGTGTCCCATTAAGCCGGGCTACGCTTGCTAACTGGATCATTTACTGTGCCGAGAATTACCTCTGTCATGTTTATGATTATTTTCACCGTCAGTTACGGATGCGTAAATATCTGATGGCAGATGAAACCCGGGTTCAGGTACTGAATGAGCCGGAGCGCAATCCTGAAACAGATTCCTGGATGTGGCTCTTCCGCAGTGGAGAAGATGGGCTTGCGCCGATCCTGCTCTATCATTACACAGAGACAAGGGCAAAGTTCCATGCAGCATCTTTCCTGCAGGGGTTCCGTGGATATCTGGAGACCGATGGATACCAGGGTTATAACGATCTGCCGGATATCAAACGCTGCTCTTGCTGGGCACATGTGAGACGTTATTTCACAGATGCCATACCGAAAGGGAAAGAGTATGATTACAGCCTTCCGGCGGTGCAGGGAGTACAATTCTGCTCCAAGCTGTTTGATTGTGAGCGGTACTCAAAAGCAAAAAATCATACTGCGGAGCAGAGAAAACAGTTCCGTCTTGAAAAGGAGAAGCCGATACTGGAGGCATTCTGGAATTGGCTGGATCAACAGCGTCCAAATAAGGGAACCCGTTTGGCGAAAGCGGTGAACTATGCCCAAAATCGGAAAGACACCCTGATGACCTATCTGGAAGACGGTCATTGCAGTTTATCCAATAATCTTAGCGAGAATGCAATCAGACCATTCACTGTTGGCCGGAAGAACTGGCTGTTCAGTGCCAGTCCGAAGGGAGCGGCCTCTAGCGCTATTGTGTATACAATGGTTGAGATGGCAAAAGCGAATGACCTGAATACCTACAAATATCTGACATACCTCTTATCACAGCGGCCAGACGCTAAAATGTCAGATGAACAGCTGGAACAGCTTGCCCCATGGAGCGAGACTGCGAAAGCGAACTGTCAAAACTAAACATAGAGTAAAACGCTTGCATCTATCATTTTGGTGCAAGCGTGATTCATGGGCAGCGTAGCAATATTTTGCGCTTACCATAAATCAAATAGAGTAAAATGCTTATTTACATACATTAGTTTTGCTGCTTCTCCCATACATCGTACGTTTTACCATTTTTAATTTTCTATTTCTTTCCTCAACAAAACCATTTGAGAGTTCACTGACAGCAGAATTTTCTTTTCGTATACTTCACGGAATTCTCAAACACAACGCATCAACTCTATGAGTTTAGGATATTTCTGTAGAATATATACTCTATGATTTGCACTAAGTTCCACTCCAATGATACTTCCACATGGGATTTTGGCTGTGCTACATATCGTTTGGTTAATAATAGGATAATGCTGTCGCCACTAAATTTCAGATTATTTATATTATTTAAACAATTGATTAGAATACCAATCATCAAATCTAATGCAAAACTCATTTATTTTTTTATTCTTATCAAACAATTTACCAACTGTGTTTTTTCTCAATAAATCGATTACAATACATACTGCAAATACAGATATTGTAACAATAATATGTATTATAAAAAAACAAAATGAGTTATTATACCACCAATCCATGTGGAATACTCCATCCCATAAAAAAGATTTCATTCCATCTCCTCTTAATAGAAAATTTTCATGAATAATGTAAACACCGAATGTGGAACCACCAATAATATTAATTACCTTATAATAAGAAAACTTTAAATTTTTAAAATAGTAAAAAATACATACAGAAATTATAACCATTAAAAGAGTTCTCCCTCTTAATGCAAGAAATAATTTCATAAATAAGTCTGTTCCATTTTTACCCAGTATTGAATCCGGCAATACTATTTTAACTAATAAAAGGATACTTACAATTAGTGCCATTCCGGCAAATCCCAGTTTATTATATTTTTCAAAAAAATTATCCTTATTTCTTTTTAAGTACGCAACAAGGTAAAAAATATAACAAAAATCAGCCAACGTATCTCCTACATTGGTTGAAAAATAATTATATACAGGTATAATCATTGTTAAAACTATACATATATTCCTTAGTGCTATATTACTTAACCCTGCAATACTTTTTTGTAACAATGGCACTATCAAATAAAACACAAGAAATGTTGTTATAAACCAATATTGTTTAACAGCGGGTGTCAATAGTTCCTTCACTATTAATTTGAAATTTAACATTTCCGGCTTAAAAAACAGAAATACAACTATTAAAACTACACACGTACTCCATGTTTGAAATACTAAACTTAAAATTTTTTTGCTCTTAATTCCCTGTCTATCAACAAGAAACCAAGAACTAATAATAACAAAAAGTAAAACCCCTAATTGCCCCCAAATTCCTATAATTACTGTAGTAACAAAATTAAAAGAAAAGGGGACTTTGAGTGCAGTCCACCCCCCCCCCTCTACCCCTCTTTCTACAATATGTTGTGCTACAATCAGAAGCATTGCAACAATCCTTAGCATTTCAAGATTAGACTCTCTTTTCTTTGAACACTCCAATGATTTTCCTCCTGTAATAGTCGTTACTTAATTATCTTTACATTTTTCTTGTTATTGAAACTATCCATCACCTGTGAAATTTTCTCTGTTACTTGTTGTTCTATATTAGATAAGTTTTTTGCTTTGTTTATTGAACGAACAAACGCTACTATTTCGTTACGTATCCCTTCACCATCTAATTGATAAAAATATCTCTTATTATTTACAGGATTTTCATATCTAATTTCAAAGTAATCTGTTTTCCACCAAGGTGCGGGAACATAAGCATATCCTTTAGTTCCTGATATTATTAATTCCCCTTCCGATTTAACTCCTGTTCCTACTTTTATTGAAGCAACTGCACTATCGTAAATAAAATTAATTTTTGTAAATAAATCATAATTCTGTTCATCATCTAAATATTGAGAAATAATTTCAAATTCTCTGTATTCTGTTCCTAACAATTGGAATATCGGAAGCATCGCTGTTGGTCCCCATGCAGTAATACTGTTCCAACCTTTTTTCAAATCTTTACTTACATCCACTTCTCGCAAACTTGTACAGGTTGCATCTATCGAAACTACATTTCCTATTTTACCCCCTTTTATCAGAAGCAATAATCTTGAAAAAGCAGTCGAATACGCAGTTTTTAACGCCTCCATTAAAACTAACTTTTTCTCATTCGCAATTCTAAATAATTCTTGGCATTCTTCTCTATTAAGAGCTATAGGAGATTCACATAAAACGTTTTTTCCTTGTTTCAAAGCTTCTTTTACTTGTTCATAATGTGCTGTTGGATATGAATGAATAAACACTGCATCTACCTTTTCAAGTAATTCACTATAATCATCTGTAAGCAATGGTAACTGTTTCATATCACCTTCCATATTACTTAAATTATCTGAACAAATCCCTTCTATGTGAGCACCATTGACATATTCACATTCATGTAAAATTTTATTAAGAAATCCTGAAGTTCCAACTAAGCCTATAGATATAGAACGTTTCTCAGATCGTATTTCAGAACTTGAAACCCCTTCTGTACGTTCCAAGTAAATAACTTCACAATATTCTTTTAAATAGTCAAAACACCCAACCCAATCTGAGCCAACTGTGAAAATATCCACATCATATTTCTTTATATCATCAATTTTCTGACCTTCATACTCTTCCACAATAATTTCATCTGCTAAACCTGTATTTCTAACAGCTTCAATTCTTTCAATTAGCGATTGTTGTACATTAATCTTTCCCCTTGTCTTATCAAAATCATCTGCTGTTACCCCAACAATAAGATAATCACCCAGTTTTTTTGCTCTCTCAAGTAATTTTATATGCCCATAGTGCAAAAGGTCGTAGGTTCCATATGTTATTACCTTAACCATTTTTACCTCTCCAATCTTTAGTTACATTTTTAACCTTTTTATTTATCTAACTCATATAATGCCTTCAAAAATTGTTTCATATATTTTTCTTCGCCTGTTGTAACACGTAAACAATTTCCTAAACTTCCAATCCCAGAATAAGTCTTAATTAAAATTCTCTTTTCTAATTTCATTCTTTTAACTAGGTTTTCTGCATCTGTCTTAGGTTTTATAAAGATAAAATTGCCTTCTTTTGCATTAAACTCATAATTATGTTTCTGTAACGAAGAAATCAAATATGCTTTACCTTCTTTTTGAAGTTTTATTAAATCATCTAACATTCCGTCTTTTTCTATAATTGCTTTTGCAAATTTCATTGCAAATGCATTTACATTATGAGGTGTACATAATTTTTGAACCATCTTTATTCCTTCTGGCCATCCCACTACATATCCCAGCCTACATCCAGCAAGTGAAAATAACTTAGAAAATGTTCTTGTGACAAAAATATGTTCTTCTTTTAATGCATACTCAACAAAGGTCTTTGGATAAAAATATAAATAAGCCTCATCAATAACCACTGTAATTTCATTCTCTTTAGCCTTGCAAATGACCCTTTTCATTTCTTCCTCTGTATAAGCGTTTCCCATAGGATTATTGGGATTAAGCAAAATTAATAATTCTATTTCTGGATTCAATTTTTCAATAATATTAGATACTGGCATCTCTAAATTTTCTGTATATGGAACTGGTATAAAATTTCTATCGTACATTTTTGAATATACTTCAAACATTGCATATGTTGGTGTAACCCCTACAATCTTACCCTTAGGAGAAGAAAATGCCTCTATTATGTATCGAATTCCTTCTGAAGATCCATTCACCAAACAAATATGTTCTATATCTGTTCCTACAAATTGAGCTAACATTTCTGTAAATTCTAAAGTTTCTGGATATTGAGAAACAAATTCAGGAGTAATTTCACTTAGTACCTCTTCTATAAATTTCTGAGGTAATCCTCCCGGATTTTCATTTAAATCCAGTCTTAAAAAACCTTCTCTTTTATTCTGGTCAAATACTCTATCTAAATCTTCAACATTTTTATTCAAATAGTACATCTATATTCTTCCTCTCTAATGATAAAATTTAATTATATCTTCTATGGTATTAATTCCATATAACCCTGGAACCCCTGTTTCCTTTATTTCTGTTGTATACGATCCATCATTATTAAAATATCTATGATTAGTTTTTTCTTCATAAAATCTTAAAAGCATATCTATAACTGGAGTTTTCACATCTACAATACGCGCAAAATCTTTAATAACGCATACACCAAAAGGAAAATCCTCCACAAACATACGGGATGTAAAATCAGGAACAAATCCGTCCTCAACCTCTTTAAGTGGAACCATAACAGCTTTAAAAGGTTCTATACTTTTTAGTTTCAATGTCATATCCTGTGGTGTCCGCGATTCGTAATATATAGATAATGGTACTACTTCTTCTAAATCTAATGGTTCTAATTTATTACAAATTTCTTGTAATTCTGCATCATATTCAAAAAGAAGCTCTGATGTAAAATCATTCCACTCTTCATAAAAGCTTAACTGTTCTTTAAACACATCGCCTTCTTTATAGTTTCTAAAAACATTATATAGTCCTGATATATGTAATAAAGGATTTGAAGGAGCTAAAGTAATCGCAAGATATTCTTTTAATGCTTCACAAGGTATATCTAATAATCCTTCAATAATATTCGAAATCTCTTGCGTCTTATTATAAGGAATAGCTGCTGCATATAATTTTTTCTTTTTTGACAATATCCCTGCAATGATTTCATCATTTGTTTCATTTACTCTTGCTACATATGGAACTCTTTGCAATCCAAAAATAGTAACTCCTCTTTCGCGCATTTTTTTACAACAAAATTCAGCACCACCATATCCTGGTATAAATCCTAACATAGCTGTCGGAGAAATAATATCTTCTATTTGTTCTATGAATTTTTTTCTTAAAAAAGCTGGATATGTACAAAAAACAATATCCGTACTTTGGAAAGCTTCTTTTATCGAATTAGTAGTATGTATTCCTTTAATCTCAGTACATTTTTTTTCTTCTATCTCGTGTAAAACCAATTTTTCACGTCTATAAATATCTTTATTCGTAAACAATATAATATTATGCTCTGTATTGACCGAAAAATATCCAGCCATTGCAAGCCCCATGTTGCCGGCACCAACTATTGTAATATTCATAATTTAATCCCCTTTCCCTTTAAAGTTAGTAATCTTTCAAAACATTTCTAAACATCCATATTGATTCGGGATTTTTTTACAGCAAGGTCCTGAATAACTAACCCAATCAGGATTTGGGATTTTCCAGTCTTCACCATATAAACATGCTAAATATTCTTCCGCATTTTCTGGAATGCTCCACGTTATATCATTATATTTTACTAGCTTCATTTTATTTAATACACACACATCAAATCTCACAGTCTCAAATATATTTGGAGAATCATATATTGTATCTTTTTCTCTTGTAAATGAATAAAATATACTACCATTGTCCTTTATGTAATGTCCAAAAAAGTCTATAAGAACTCCTTTTTTTTCATAGGTCTGCTCGACCACTTTATTCTCATAAATAAATTGTCGTACTTTTCTAATGCCCTTTTTATTTAACAATTCTTCTAGCTTATCCCAATTGAACTTTTCATCTATAATTACCCCATAGTCCATATCATTATCCCATGATAATAATCCTTGATTTCTAACTATTCCAAGTAAAGTTCCCATATCAACAAAATAGCGAGCTTCGCTTTTTGATAATATATCAAAAATTTCTTGTGTTATACCCGCCCCTTCCATTTTTAATGCTTCTTTTTTTCTCTTTTCCATATCAATAACCTTTCTGTTTCCAATTAACTTTCCATAAAGATAGTCAACACATGGAATATGTTTTATTTGCATTTTTAATTTATAAAAATTCATACTATCCCCTCTTCCTACTCATTATTTTTATTAGAATTTCTTTTTTAATCTTAACACACATCTCTCTCTTTGATATAAAGAAATAAATAGTAAGCATGAAAAAATAGATAAAAACACCTATTATTATCAAAATAATAAGGCTTATAGTATTAATCGATACACATTTTTTAATACTATTCAATAACCAATACATAATTAATCCCATAATCAAAAAAATCATATTGTTGAAAATATAATTTTTTATTGGCAAAGCATTCTTTACAAACCAACTTTGTAAAAAAGTCATTGTAAATTCTGCTATTAAGGTTCCCATAACCGCTCCCATTGCACCTAATTCAGGTATTAATACTAAATTAACACATAAATTTACTATTGCACCAATAATCAAGGATATTGTATACTCTTTATCCTTTGATCTCGGAATTAAATACTGTGTTCTAATTACATTGCCAAAGACAGAAAACAATACTGCTGGTGCCATACAAGCTATTAACTCTCCACATTCTCTAAACTCCTCTCCCCAAAATACCACTGAAAATATATCTGCTACTGACATCATCCCAAATACAAATGCACTTCCTAAACATACTGTAAAGAACATGGTATTTTCTATATATTGTTTACTTTCCTTTTCTTTCCCTTCTGCTATAAGATTTGCTGTTCTCGGTAGCATTACTGTCCCTAAAGCGGTAATTACTGCTTTAGGAATCCCTATTATTTTATCAGTATTCTCATAAAAACCACTTTCCACTACATTGCTAAAAACCCCTATCATATACTTATCCATATTTGCGAAAACGCTAATTGCCAGTACTGGTAAAAATAATATCAAAATTGGTCGTATATGAGGCAAAACATCTGACAACTTTACTTTAACAAACTTTATTTGTTTTATTAATTGGGGCCATATAATGAGTTGTCCCAAAAACATAGATCCTGCATTTATAAAAGTAAATTTCCACAAGTCATCTGGCGTCTTTACAAAAATAAATATACAAATAAGTCCAAAGATTTTAACAAAGCAATTTCTAAGAACTGTCGTTTTAAATTCTTCCATCCCGTAAAAATACCATGTAATATCCACTGCATTAGCTAAAATAAAAAATGCTTGTATAGCTGATATCACCATATATTTCTTTGCCCAAAATATAACATAAATACTGTATAGCACTAACATTACTACTGACATAAATAACTGAAATGTATATATGCTAGAAAAAGTTTTGTTAATATCTTTTTTATTTACTCTTGCCATTGCAATAGTTCTATTTCCGTAATTAGAAATCCCTAGCATTGCAAATATCATAAAATAAAATACAATTGAATAAGTCCATGAATTTATACCTATCTTTTCTGCACCTAAAGTTCTCGCTAAATATGGGGATGTTATAAGAGGAATTACAATGGCCAAAATTTGGTATCCTATATTATATAAAAAATTTACTACTATATTTGTTTTTTTCATGGTCTCATCTTTCTTAAATGTTATTTTCCATATTCAAAATACTTTCAAGATATGTTCCTTCTATATTTTCATACTCTATGTGATGATTTAGTTTATGAAAGCAAGAAATTCGTTTTATTTCTTCCCATCGTTCCTTATTAAATTTTGTTTGTAACTCAAAAAACAATGTATGGGGGCTGTGGTTATTGAATGTAGGTATTTTTTCCCATTCTTGGGAATAACGGCGTGCTGACATTGTTAAAAAAATATGAAATAAAAAATAATTATTTAAATTTGAATGCTCTTTCCAATATGTAAAGAGTAATTTCCTTGTTAATAGTAAAATTTTATTATTACTAACGGATGATATAAACCAACTTGATGCTATACTAGGCATCTCATCCATACGTATTAAATCCATCTGCTTATATAAAAATAATGGTACATCAGAAATATACTTTGGTACTTTCGATGTACAGTAAACAGTCGCATCAATCCAAATCCCTCCATATTTACACAATAATTCAATTCTCAACAAATCGGAATAATGTGCAAATGGAATCTTTCCCTTTTCCCACTTACTTTCTATATATTCTGGAAATTTAACATAATCAGATATGTTTTTTTGTGTTAATACAATAACATCATACTCACAAAGATTTTTTCGTACCGATGCAATACACGCTTTTACTAAGGGAGGCGCAACTTCTTCTCCTTGAAACCAACAAATCCAAACTATTTTTGATTTCTTTGTTTCTTTGGACTGTACTCCTTCTTTTATTATGTCTTGATATTTTTTAGAATATTTTTGATATACTTTATACATCCTTAACTGAAATTCCAAATTATTATTATTAACTATATAAATTGGAAAATTATGATGAATTTTTCTAAGAATTTTTTCGCCTATACTTCCATCCTCAATAGCTTGTACTACCTTTTTAATCATTTTCTATCTTCTCTTTTCTTCTTTTTTTTATTTTTGCTGCAACGAATAGTGAAAAAATAGCAATACAATCTTGAATTTTTTCGCCATAGGAACTTTGTCTTGTACACATCGATAACAGGAAAACTTTTTTGCTTCTTTTAAAACTTTTTAGTAAATCCCTGTTAATTATTCCCCTTGCTTCTATTACAATATTAACCATCCAATTACAGTACATTTGAATAGCTCGTTCATACAATTCCTTATCTTTATTATCTTTATAAAAACTTATACGTTTTTCATGCATTTCTTTTTGCATTTCTATTTTCTCGTTAGTAAGCTCCGATAGTTTTATGCTTCCAGCTCGTTGTACATAATTATATAATGGTTCTGCCACAAAACTTACTTTAGTTAAATTATAAGATACTTCAAAATTAAAAAATTCATCTTCATATAATTTTCCTTTTTCAAATCTAAGATCCTCGAGTAAATTTGATGCATATATTTTGTTCCATGCAACAACATATTTATATCCATCCGCACGCATTACTCTGTTAAGCATTTCACGCCCTGTTATAATTTCATTCTTTTTTTCACTTACTAACTTTCTTTTTATTACACTTCCATTATCATTAACAATATTGAAAGAACAAACTGCCATTTGTGCATTATTAGATACTAGAGATTTATATAATAGTTCTACATAACGAGCTTCTACATAATCATCAGAATCAACGAAAACAATATATTTTCCTTTGCACACATCAATCCCTACATTTCGAGCATCTGATAAACCACCATTTTTTTTATTGACAAGCTTAATGCGTGGATCCATCTGGCAAAATTCCAAAGCGACTTCTGTACTCCCATCTGTGGATCCATCATTCACTAAAATAATTTCCAAATTTTTATATGTCTGTTGCTGTATACTTTTTATACATCTTTCTAGATAATCTTCTACATTATAAATAGGAATTATTATTGATATTAATTCTGACACTAACATAGTCCTCCTCTGACATGGCATTTTATTTATATTTTTGTTTCTTTCTTTTTATATATTCTTTAAATTGAAAAAATAGGTTTATCACAACTGTGTTATGAGTATTAAAAATAATATATAAACACTTCTCCAACATATTTTTAGGACCATATAATTTCTGTTCTGTTTTATTAAACCATTCTTTATGCTGTTCCATATACCGATTTAATATTTTACATTTTTGAATAAAATCTAACTTACATCCCTTTTTATGCAAATTATTAGCATACATAGACATTATGGTAAACGGCAAATACATATGATTTTTGTAATATTCTTTTCTTGCATTTGGATATTTACAAAACAACTTTTCCCATAATACAAATTGTTTATCTAAATCCTGTTCTATGTTTTCCACATAACGCTTAGACAAAGAATCTGGATTAACATTTTCAATATGATAATAAACATTTTCTACTTTTCCAATAGTATTTGTTTTTAATAAAAATAAATAAGTGAAATATAAATCCTCCCCCAATTGCATTTTTTCTGGGAAAAAAATATCATTTTTTTGTATAATCTCTTTTCTAAAAATTTTCGCACATGCGCTCTTAGGAAAAATATCAAAAACTTTTGAACCAATTTCTTCTAATGTTCTAGCAACGAATTTCGTTGCTAAATTTTGATTACCACCATAAAGTGTAGCATTTCTTTCAATATGACTACACGCCACTAAATCTAAATTATTTTTTTCTGCATAATTAATCATCATTTCTAGCAGATATGGATCTAGCCAATCATCTGAATCTAAAAAAAACAAAAATTCACCATCCGCATTTTTAATCCCATTATTTCTCGCAGTAGAAACTCCTGCATTTTTTTGATTAATTAACTTTAAATTTTTCAAATCCGCATATGATTGTAAAATATTAAGTGTACTATCTGTAGAGCCATCATTTATAACAACTATTTGTATGTTATTCATAGATTGTGCTAGAACACTATCTATAGCTTTTTTTATTGTTTTTTCTGCATTATATACTGGTATTATAACACTTACTTTATATTCACTACTCATCTTTTCTATATTCATTGTCCCTAAATCCTTTTACATTTCTTATTGATAAAAAGAAAAACACAAGATATGTACATCTTGTAAACAAACAATTCCAAACTATTACACCTATCACAATCATAATAGAAAATATAGCTGTTGAAAACTGCTCAGTCTCAATATATTCTTTTTTTTGATATATTCCAGACAAAAAAACACATCCCAAAAACGCCATTAATAATCCCAAGCCTATAAATCCTAAGTCTGCAAAGCTTTTCCCTAACTCATAAATATATTGACCTGCATTAGTTCCAATCCCAGTTCCAAACAGAGCAAACATCCAATCGTTTTCGAAAACATTATGATATACAAAAGGTATTGTATTTGTTCTTCCTGCATATGTTGTTCTATCTTCATAAAACAATGCACCTTCTAAACTTTGAAACACCCTTAAATTTTCAGGCATAACAATTTTTAACACTTGATATGCTACAATAAGTAATCCAACTATTCCTAATATAATAATCGTAACTCGAATTTTCTGCCTTCTATTTTTTTTTCTTAATAAAAATATTAAAAAAACTCCTATAACAAACATAACAAAAAAAATCTTTATCTCAGCTAAGGCACATATAATACACGAAAGAGCAATCTGCAAAACTGAACGCTTCCATTTCCATCTTCCATCTACAAAATATATTACTGCCAGTAAAGAAATAGCCAAACAAAAAATCCCTTGCATAGCATTATTATACTGTGTAAATCCAAATATGCCATTACAAAAATCCGGATGTAACTTCAAGATAATCAGTTGATATGATACTAAAAACAAATTAATTATTTGTACAGTACTCATCAAATTAATTATTTGTACGTAAAACCAATCGCTTAAGTACTTTTCACAAATAAAGAATGTCAAAAACCCTCCTAAAATATATCGTAATCTTAAAAAAGCATCATAATAATTATAAGATGACCAAGAAAAACTAAGAATAGAATAAATTATAAATAGTATAGCTATCAGTCCATAATACATTTCTATAGAAATTCTTAATCGAATCTTATCCCTATTCATAATAAAAACCAAGAAAATGTTAATAACACATAAAATATCTGGAATATAAAAAAGCACGCTCATATTTTCATTTAACGAATATAATAACTCATTAAATAAGCAAAATATCAATTGAGTCATTAAAAATATATTAACTAATTTCTTAATGTTTAAAATCATTTCTAGTCACCTTTTATAATCTCTGATACAATTTGAGCAAAGTTAGCATTAAACCTTTCATTATTACTATTCTGTCTCTTTTTCATTCTGTTTACTAATTTGTCATACTCAAGAATTTTTCTCTTCATATCTGCAATCTCTTCCACAACCAAAATGTTTTCCATTCTCTTTGCAACTTGCTCTACAAACTCCACCTGATGATCATTTACATGTTCATTATATTTCTTTTGTCTCGGAACCACAATTGGTATTTTCCCCATTTGTAAAGGCATAATAAAACTTGCCGGTCCACCATGAGTTATAACAATTCTTGCTTTAGAAACATTCTCTACCATTTGTTTATATGGTAACAAGTTTTTCCACTCACAGTACTTAGGTTCGTAAGTACTAAATCCAGTTTGTATAATAACTTCTTCTTTAATGTTTCCTTCTTTTTTTAAATTATCAATACATTCTATTAACCTATCAAATGGCTGTTCATGCGTTCCAACTGTTACAAATATCATTCTCTCAACCTCATTTTAAAATATGCTACCTAAATTAATCGCTTTCTTATAAACCTTTTTTTGTTCTTCCCATTGCACAATAAATTTATCTACAATTGGATACACCAACTTTCCAGTCATCGTAGGTTTATCAATTCTGTCAAATACTTCTATATAAATCAACTTTGCACCAAATAATTTCCCCAAATAAAAAAATGGGACTGCTACCGCTGCTCCAGATGAAATTATTAAATTGGGCCTCTCTTTTCTCAAAACTTTCCATGCTAATACTGTATTCCGCAATAAATTTTTTATATTTCTGTTTGTCGGAAAATAACACGAATACATTTTCTCATTTTCCAGCAAACTCCTTGCATCTTCTTTATCAAAAGTAACCCAAAAATGTTCTTTACTTTCCCAAAATGGTTTTAACATATATAAATGTGTTAAATGTCCGCCTGATGATCCCACCAGACAGACTTTCATATCTTTCTTTTTATTCATTATTAATTTCCTCTTACAACCCTAGCTATAACATTTTTATTTCGATCCACTTCCCTTAAACACTACCATCACTGTCTTAAACAAGATCTTAATATCCAATCCTAAATTCCACTTCTCAATATACTCTCTATCCAGTCTTACCACTTCTTCAAAGTCTGTAATATCACTTCTTCCGCTTACCTGCCACATTCCTGTGATGCCCGGCTTAATTGCCATACGTGCACGGTGATGATAGTCATATTGGTTCCATTCATCTACTGTCGGTGGTCTTGTCCCTACCAGAGACATATCTCCTTTTAATACATTCCAGAACTGCGGAAATTCATCAAGAGAAGTTTTTCGAATAAACCAGCCTAAACCCTTTTTCGTTCCGTCCGGTCCGCTGCCGATAATTCGTGGATCTGCATCCATTTTAAACATCAGTCCCTGCATCTCGTTTTTATCTATCAATTCTTTCTTCCGTTCTTCTGCATCCATATACATACTGCGGAACTTATAGATTTTAAACTTTCTTCCATTTTTACCAATTCTCACCTGAGAGAAGAAGATTGGTCCCGGAGAAGCAATATAGATTGCCGGTGCAAGGAACAATGTGGCAATTCCTGTAAATAACAATCCCACAAATCCTCCGCAGATATCCATAATCCTCTTTACAAGAAGCTGTAATGGTGTTGCCATATTTAGACTTGCAGTTAACACATGGTAACTTCCAATTTTCCTTACTTCTTTTGTTCCCGAATAAGCATCTACATTAATTAATGTATTATGTACAGTAACGCCCATCTCAATACAAGTATTTACCAGCTCAAGAGGTAATTGATATTTTCTTTCCACATGAATCCAAATACTATCAATCCACTTTGTCTGAATATAATCCGGAATTTCTTCTGCCTTACATACAACGGGAATTCCCAGAATATCGCTGTCTACCATATCGCTTTTGTCTGCCAGTACAATTCCCACGATTTCCCATTCTTTATACTGTGTGTCAAGAGCCCGTTCAATAAGCCTCTTTGCATTATGACTGGTTAATACAGCTATCATTTTTCTCTTTTGAGCAAAGTTTTTATTATAATGAAGTAAATACTGTTTCCATAAAATTCTCTCTATATATACCAGTAAAATTCCGCTTATATAGAATACTACAAAAGATATACGAGAAAATTCTTCTCCGTTTTTGCTTAAAAACAAATAACACACTTCGATAACTGCTATCATAGTAACATGATACGCTACATTTCGGAACTCCAGAAAATATCCCCTTCTCATAATTCCGTGATGGGACTCCAGAAAATATAATGCACAAATGTCAGCAAAGCATATAACAATATCTATGGTAAGATATATTTTTGATTGAAAAGGCTCAGTCCATCCATTTCTCATGATACAAGAAAAAATATATGCTATTTGCAGCGCAATTAAGTCCAATAATATAAAGTCCCAATGCTTTAGCCAACTATTGGCATTCTTTCTATACATGTTCCCACCTCGTGTTTCTTCTAAATTTCTTTTATTTTACAATATAACCCAATTCTAACAACTTATTATAAAGTGCATCTGCAACCTGTGTCTGTCCGTCTGCTGTCGTTGTTGTAACAGTACAAATATCAATGGTGCTGATGTAATGTTCTCCCCATGTTTCTTTCATCACCTTTTCATATTCCGGTATATTCACACTGCCATCCATTGGTCTCACACCCACAATGATAAATTTGTCTTTATTCGCTCCGAAAGTATCCAGAACCTTCTGTTGCTGTTCTACTAATTCCTTAGGATCTTTATTCCATCCGCCATAATATCCCATAGTAATAATCGGAATATAGTCTTTATCAGAACGTTCCATCTCTTCAGCAGTCAAATCACGAATTCCCGTTTCTGTCACCGGAGGAGTTGTACCTCCTGCACTTGCTTTGTGCTTCTCAATATATTTGTCCAAATCAGTCTGCGGTACTCCCGCCATTTTCATTACTGATAAAGTCCCTGCACCGGCCAGTGTTTTATTTGCATATTCCAGTGTATATCCTTCCGCTTTCAGCTTTTCTTCTAATTTTACTCTGGAAGAATATTGCAGTTCGTTTTCTGCTGTAAAAAACTCATCACCCCAGAAAGAAATCCCTGCCGGGATCTGAGGCTCTTCCTTTTTTTCTTCCTTCGGCTTTTCATCTTCTTCCTTGCCGTTATCCTCTTTTTCCGATTTATTTTCGCCTTTTATATTTTCTTTTTTGCTTCCTTTTTTTGCTTCCTGTACCAGCTTTTCATTTTTTGCTGCTTCTGTCTTTGAATCCCATGCAATAAATCCTGCCAAAGCCACTGTCAGAGCCGCGCATATAATTAACAGCAAAAAGTTCCATGCCCATGAGCTTTTTTTCTTTCTCTTCATTATATTTTCTCTGCCTTTTTATCTTTTTTACTATTTACTTTTATAGTAATAGTCATATTTTCCGTAATATTTGTTTTTCTCAATATTTACCTTATTTAAAACAGCGCCCAGTATTTTGCAACCGGTTTTTTCCAACTGTTCCATAGATTTTTGTGCCACCTTATAACTCACACGTTCGCTTTCAATTACTAACACAGCTCCATCACTTTCCTTTGCAATAATCGCCGCATCAATAACACTTCCCACCGGTGGTGTATCAATTATTATATAATCATAATAACCTCTAACTTCAGCAAGCAACTCACGAAACGCTTCCTCCTCCAAAAGCTCAGAAGGATTAGGCGCCATAGGTCCTGCAAAAATAATATCTACATTAAGAAAGTTCGTTTGGTAAATAAGAAATTCCTTTGCCAACTGTCCACTTAAATACTGAGATAAGCCATTTACCTTTTGCTTAATACGATATCGGCTTACATAAGCAGATTTACGAATATCCGCATCAATCAGAAGCACTCTCTTACCCATATTTCCGATTTCCTGGCACAACTGGAAAGTCACATCACTCTTTCCTTCGTTAGGAAAGCAACTTGTAAACATAATCGTCTTTACATTTTTACCTGTAAATTGAATGTTTGTACGAAGGGTTTTAATCGCTTCTTCGTAAAAATAATCTTTTTTTCTGATATCTGTTAATACGACTTTCTGTTCCATTATTTTCTCCCCTTCTTACCTTTTTTCTTTTTACCGTGTTTCTTTTCGTTAATATAATCTTTTCTGTCCGGTACGCTGGTTAATGTGGACAGTCCTAAATATTTTTCTATATCTTCTTCTGTCTTAATCGTGTCGTCCATAATCGCTACTACTGCAATCATGCCTGCACTTAAAAATAATCCTAAAAGAAGTCCTAAGAGCGCATTTTTTTTCATGTTCGGGCTTGCCTTGTGCGTTGGAAGCTGACCTTCATCAATAATCTTTGGCGCTTTTACTTCCATTTTATCCCCAATGAACTGAGAAGATATAGATGCAACCTCATTTACAATCTTCTGTGCCATCTTAGGCTCTGAGTCTTCTACTGTAATATTTAAAATACGTGTTCCTTCCGGATTTTCCACAGAAATTTTTTCTTTTAGTTCCTCATATGGCAACTCCAAGTCTAAGTTTTTCACTGTTTCATCTAAAACAGGACGGCTTGTAATCAGTACACTGTAATCCTTTGTAAGCTGTGTTCCCATCTGCACATCAGATACTGTTTCAAGCCCTTGATCTGTCAACAGCAGCATACTGGAGGTTGATGTATACGTGGGAGTAATCAAAAGCTTTGTAGCAACACAACTGAGACAGCCAAACAGCAAGCCTACTGCCAGAATAACCAGTATTTTTTCTTTCAAGACATAAAAAATCTGTTTTAAATCAATTTCTAATTCATCTTCACGCGTATTTTCCATCATCTCAATCCTTTTCTTTATAAAATTTTATTTTTCAGAATTTTCTCTGCATTTGCATAAGAAATATCCTTCATATATTCATTATCCAGATGTTTTTCCATCCAGTGCGAAGCTTCCATAAGTTCCGGTTTTCTCGTTCTCATGTTGTGCATATCACTTCCGAGAAAATGAACATTTCCTTCCTTCAACATCTTTCTGCACCATCTGGTTGTTTCCTCATACCATTTACCTCCAATAGGCTTATAATTCATCTGCATGAGAGCACCTGCTTGAATCAATTCCTCCACACGTCCCTTTTCTCTTAATGCAGAATACCTTTCAAAGTGAGCAATAATTGGTGTATACTGTGCCATAGTCAATTCTCTTACTCCATTAATAATCATAGAATATGGCATAGAAGGATGGAATTCTGTAAGCACATAAGAACTTCCGTTTAATGTAAGAAGCTTCTTTTCATCCAGTTTTTGTACTACATCCTCTGTATAGAAAACCTCCTGTCCCGAATAAACAGTAAAATTCTCCTGAATTTCTATTCGGGCTCTTCTTTGCAGTTCTTCTCTTAACATCCTAAATCGTTCCGGTTCTTCATTACGAAACTGTCTGGAATAATGAGAAGTTGCAACAACTGCATACACGCCTTGCTTAGCAGCAGATTTCAGCATACGCAGACTTTCTCCAAAGTCCGCTGCTCCGTCATCCACCCCCGGCAAAACATGGCAGTGTAAATCAATTCTTTTCATAACTTTTTTACCTCATTGCACAACTACCCCCCCCCTAAAAAATTTACTAAAATGCCTTATACATCTAAACTTCCTTAAGGGGGAGGGGGTAATTATTTTTAACTTCAAAATCCATCCCGTCACAAAAATTCAGTATTTTTGCAAATCGGACACCAATCAATCTTGAAGTCTCATATTCATTAGTATTTTTGTCTTTGGTGACCAATATAAATGTAATAAGCATATTATATCGTAATTATTGTAACACTATCCCCTCTCTTTTTCAACAAATCATACTTTTTTCGTCTCCAAAATTTATAAAATTTTTGGTTGATTTTAGTTATTTTTAACAAATATTAAAAAAATGGCGCCATAACGTAATTTTTTGTTATAACACCATTTTCCTATAATTATAAGTCTAATTTCAAATCATTTTCTTTAATCCATCCATATTTTCTAAAAGGAATAGCAATCAGCCATGTAAACACTGCCGGAAGAATAAAGCAGATTAAAGCCATCCCAATCCAGTCTATAGGTGTAATGGCTGCTTTTACACCGCTTGCTATATCATTTACCCATCCTGTATAGACGCCAATCTGACCTACAAAGCCACAAGTTCCCATACCGGAAGCTACTGCTGCTCCATTCATTTCCATATGAAACAGGCAGGTTGCCAATGGTCCCGTAATGGCAGACGCTAAAGTAGGAGGCAGCCAGATTTTTGGATTTCTCACAATATTTCCCATTTGAAGCATGGATGTTCCAATTCCCTGTGCAAAAAGTCCGCCCCATTTGTTTTCACGAAAGCTCATTACTGCAAATCCCATCATCTGTGCGCAACAGCCTGCTACTGCTGCTCCTCCGGCAAGCCCGGTAAGAGATAACGCTGCGCAGATTGCAGCGCTGCTGATTGGAAGTGTCAGTGCAATTCCCACAATCACAGAAACTACAATTCCCATAAAGAATGGCTGCAGCTCTGTTGCCCACATAATAGCATTTCCTACACTGCTTGCAGCGTAACCGATTGCCGGCGCCCACCACAAGGATAAAAGCACACCAACGGCAATGGTTGTAAATGGAGTTACAATAATATCAATCTTAGTTTCCTTTGACACTAATTTTCCGAACTCTGCTGCAAAAATCGTTACTACCAGAACTGCCAGAGGTCCTCCTGCTCCGCCCAACTCATTAGCTGCCATTCCCACCGCTGCCAGTGAAAACAATACTAACGGCGGACACTGCAGCGCATACCCGATAGAGATTGCCATAGCTGCACCTGTTGCTTCCTTTGCGTAAGTTCCCACAGTCACTAAAATATCAATTCCGAATTGTTCTCCCAGCGTACTGATAATTGTACCAATCAGCAGAGAAGCAAATAAGCCCTGTGCCATAGCGCTTAAGGCATCAATTCCGTACCTCTTTGCAGAAAAAATAATATTTTTTCTTTTTAAAAACTCTTTCATATCCTTTTCCCTTTCCAAACTGTCATTTCAAGTGTCTTGTCAGTCAGCATCTATTATGCACAGTTTTAAAGGGTTCGTCAACTATTTACGAGCTAAATCCGGATAATTCGTAATCACCGCATCTACACCTGCGTCCATAAACATTTTCATATCTTCTTTCTTATTCACCGTCCACACACGCACCTTTAACCCACTGTTTAAGTAAGTTTCCAGAAAATCTGCCATTTTCAGGTGGTAAACTGCCGGATGCAGTCCTTTTACACCTGTCTCTTTTGCATATTTCTCCATATTAAGAGTTACATCACTGAACAAATATGCCGTTTCTGCATGAATATCCTGCTCTAATATTTTCTGAATACTATAATGGTTGAAAGAAGAATAAATAACACGGTCTTCCATTTTTTTGTTTTTCACAATTTCTATGGTTTTTTCTTCAATTCCTTCGTACCAGTAAATACCTGTTTTTAATTCGATATTTACCTTCATAGAAGAATTTTCTACCAAATCCAGCACTTCCTTTAAGGTCGGTATCTGAACTCCTTTGTATTTTTCTATATGATTGTGAAAGGAAAATTTTTTCAATTCTTCTAATGTATAATCTCTTACTTTTCCCTGTCCATCGCTGGTTCTGTTAAGAGTTTCATCATGAATAACCACTACTTCTCCGTCTTTTGTCAGATGTACATCCAGTTCAATGCCGTCTGCTCCCTGCTCCATTGCCAGACGGAAAGCCTCCAGTGTATTTTCTGGGGCATAACCGCTGGCACCTCTGTGAGCAAATATTTCTGTCATGCTCATTCACCTCTGTTACTGATTTACAAGATTATATTCTTCAATCGATTTGTTAATAGCATCTGCCATATTTTTTACTGCCGTTTTTACATCTGCATTTCCATTGAGAAGGTTTTCAATTTCAGACTCTACCGTTGCTCTTGCTTCAGGGAATACGCTTAACAATGCACCTACATATTTTGGTGAAGAATCATGTAACTGATGTGATATTTTGTGAGCGTAAGGAGTGGATAGGAATTGAAGAAAGGAGTTCAGCATGAGAAGAAAAAAAGATAAAAGCAATGGCATTACTGCTTTGTATGAAAGACTGTCTCGTGATGATGATAATGCTGGAGAGAGTAACAGTATCGTTCATCAAAAGCAAATGCTTGAAGATTATGCTATAAAACATGGCTTTACGAATCTTGTTCATTTTACCGATGATGGTTGGAGTGGAGCGACCTTTGACAGACCTTCATGGAACAGACTTGTTGAAGGTGTTAAAAACGGAGAAATCACTGCCTGTATCTGCAAGGATATGTCCAGAATCGGCAGAGATCATCTGCAAGTAGGTTTTTTCACTGACATTCTGTTTAGAGAAAAGGAAGTTCGATTTATAGCAATCAATAATGGTATTGACAGTGACCGTCAAGAAACCAGTGAGTTTGCCCCTTTTCTGAATATCATGAATGAGTGGTTTGTCAGGGACACAAGTAAGAAAATTAAAGCTGTACTGAAATCCAGAGGTTCTTCCGGCAACGCTCATACAAGTAATATCCCACCATACGGCTATTTGAAAGACCCCGAAAACCCCGACCATTGGATTATTGATGAAGAAGCTGCTGAAGTAGTCCGCAGAATTTATCGCATGACTATTGAGGGAAAAGGACCTTATCAGATAGCAAGAGAACTTTCAGAAGAAAAAATAGAAAGACCGTCTTATTATCTTGGAAAAAAGGGACTTGGAAATCATGCAAGCAACTATGACAAAGAAAATCCGTATATGTGGCGAGGAAATCAGGTTACTACTCTGATTGCCCGACCAGAGTATATCGGAAAGACTGTCAACTTCAGGACATTCAAAAATTCCTATAAGGACAAAAAGACGAAAAGGGCAGACAAGGAAGATTGGGTGGTTTTTGATGATACACAAGAGCCTATCGTCGATGAAGAAACATGGCTGCTTGCTCAAAAGTTAAGACAGAATGTAAGAAAAGCAGATCCTATGGGCGAGCCTAATGTTCTGACTGGAAAGATTTACTGTGCTGATTGTGGTGCGCCGATGTATAATCACAGGCAGCGGAAAGGGCGAGAAAGAATATACTATACTGCCAAAGGCGAAAAAAGGACAAGTTATTCCAATCCGGCAGATTGTTATGAATGTTCCACTTATAATCTTGCTTATCAGAAGTATGATCGTCACTGTACTTGCCACCATATTTCAACAAAAGCACTTAAAAGCATCATTCTGAAAACCATACAGGAGACTTGCCATTATGTTTCTTTGAATGAGCAGGAGTTTGTCTATTCTCTGCAAGAAGAATCGGCGATGAAAGATATTGCTGTTTCTGAAACTGTAAAAAACCGCATTGAAAGAAATCAGAAGCGAGTTCACGAACTGGATATGCTTATCAGGAAAATCTATGAAGATAATGTGATTGGAAGATTGCCGGACAGACTTTTTCAGAGTATGCTTACTGATTATGAAAATGAGCAGAACGAGCTGAACAAGATTATTGAGACTGACACCGCTGATATGCAACGGATTATAGGCGGTCAAAATAATGTGGAGCGTTTTCTAAAGCTGGTCAAAAAGTATGAGAACATTACAGAACTTACTCCTGCCATGATAAATGAATTTATCGACAAAATTCTGGTTCACGAGCCACAAGGAAAAGGTGCAGACCGCACCACAGAGGTGGAGATATATCTTAACTATGTCGGGCAATTTCAAGTACCTGTGGAGCAGCATGAACCAACCGAGGAAGAAAGGATTGCTGCTGAAAAAGAGGCGGAACGACTTCGCAGAAAACGAGAATCCAATCGTAAGTATATGAAAAAGATTCGTGAGAAATCAAAAGAATTTGCGGAGCATGAGCGTATAGCAGAAGAAAAAAGCTCTGATAGCAATGTGTGTGTTGAACAGAACGCCACAAGCAAATCAAATCGGCAAAAAGTGAAAGGAGAAAAAATAGCATGACAGAATTGAAACCACGAATCCATGATGAAAGCAATGGTCTGGACTATGTTCTTGTGGGCGATTACTATGTGCCGGACTTGAAGCTGCCGGAGGAACACCGCCCTATCGGTATGTGGGGCAGACTGCACAGGACATATTTGGAGCAGTACCGCCCTGCAAGGTTATCTGCCCTCTGTTTATCCGGCGAACTGCATACTTACCTTGCTGACCTGAACAAACAGGCAGCGGAAAGGTGCAGCCTTATCATTGAGCAGATGAAACAAGCCGAGGGTGTGACCGAAACCATGAAAGCAGACAATCAGATGTTGTGGGTACAGTCCATGAACTCTATCCGTAACCGAGCCGAAGAAATCATCAGACAGGAAATGATTTACTGCTGATTTTATCAAGTCCAAAACCAACAATTTTATATCGTCAACGAAGCGACAGGTATTTCCTTATGAAGTGTCTGTCGCTTTTCATTTATCAAACTTTAAGGAGGAAAACACAATGAAGATGAACCGGAATGAAATGGAAGCCCTTTATGCCTTTGGCTGTCCGAACCTGAAAGCAACTGTCGAGCGTTTGCGTATGGTGGCTGCCCTTGCACCCGATCCGGTGGCGAAGAAGCTGTTTTATATGCTTTCCGTCAAGCTGAGTGCTGAGGGTGTTGAAAGGTGGTATCGTTGCTTTTACCGCAGGCTGAGGGTGTTGAAAAACCGTAGGGAGGGCTGCTATGACGAGACTGACGAAGATTGAGAAAGAAACAATCGTTCTCTTTAATGAGGGCGAGGACAAGGCAAATATCTACACCCACAACGCCGGATTGAAAAAGAGGTTGGCTGCTTTTGCTAAGAAGTACCCTGACCTTTGCCGACTGGAAAAATCCAATGTTCAAGGCGGTGTTTCTTATGTGCTGGCAAAGTTCCGTCTGTCTATCCGCTTCCTGCCGCCTTACAGCGAGGAACGCAGACAGAAAGCCAGTGAATATGCGAAAAAGCATGGGCTGAACAGCCAGCAGGGATACTGTGATAATCAGGGCTGATATGCGGTTAAAATGTCAGGTGCAAACCTGATGTTTTGACCGTTGCCTATCGCCTGTGAGGAAAGTATCGGAGACTATAAATTTTACGGAAATGTGCGTTACAAGGTTTGAACAGGAACTCTGTACACAAAATTTTTTCTTCCATTCTTTAGGCTGATGAAGTATAATAGACAAAAGATAATTTTAGAAGTGAGCTTTTCGGGAGGCAGTATATATGGAAAAAAGTAAGGTAGAATTTGTATATAAAAATATTTCTTCATTAAACAAGATAAGTATAGTGAATAAAAAAATATTTCGTATTTTGCCATATATTTGTGTGCCATCACTTGCTATAGGGGGGATTGCGGTTTTCCTAAAAGAAATGTTGCCTATAAAAGGAGTGTTGCCTAATTATATTAGACTTGTTTGCTTAGTCATATTTTTCTTAACCTTTTTGATGTGGTTGGTGTCTTTCTTTTTTGAATACATTTTCCTGTTTTTATGGAAATGCCCTGTATGTAAAGGAAAATTTCCATGGTATAAGACTACTTTGGGATATTTAGGAGAAGAAGGAGGTAGTCTTGTAAATAAAGAAGTTAAAGATATTTGTGACCGCAAGAATAAGAAAATATCTTTAATTCAATATGAAAATAGCAATTTAATCATTCCCAAAAAGTGTCCGCATTGTGGTGAAGTTATATGGAAAAAATAATTTTTGTAGATTACCTGTAATCTGCCACAACTGAATATGACCGTTAAGGTCAGATGAAGAAACTGATGTATTGAGCGTAAAGCGATCATGCGTCGGTTTTTCTTATTTCATGAGCTGACAGAATTCCGACTGTATATCACCCGTGAGGAAAGTATCGGGGACTATGGGTTTTGCGGAAATGTGCGTTACAAGGCTTGAACAGGAACTCTGTACACAAATTTTTTTCTTCCATTCTTTAAGTTGATGAAGTATAATGAGATATGAAAAATTGAGGTTTTTAATACTCGATTTCAAACAATCATTTTTATATAGCTGGAACTATGGAGGGCAAAAAATGAATGATTTTTTACGAATGTGTTTGAATATAATTACACAAATAGGCCCCTATTTAGTTGTACTTCTTCTTTTGAAATATCTTGTAAATCTTCAACAAAAGAGAGCTAAAGAACGAGAGGAAGAACAGAAAAAGGGAATAATAAGGACGCATTATATAATAAAAACAGAGAAATTCCTTGTCGTGGCATTTATCGTAGGTACAATATTTTTTGCTTGTTGTACGGCTATGAGTCTTAGGGAAAAAGAAGATATGTTTGTCATTTGTATATTTGGAATATTTTTTTTAGTAGGCATAAGCGGAATAGTCAATATGGTAATGTGGAAACTGGAAGTGAACGGAGATGAAATCACATGGCGGTCAACTTTTGGAAAAAAGAGAACTTTTCGTTTTGGGGATATTACCTACTGCGAGAGAAAAAAAGGTTCTGTGCGTGTATATGTAAATGGGGAAAAGCTATTTACCATTGATAGTAATATCGATAAAGAAGAATTTATGGAAGATATAGAGAGAAGAAGAATCCCTGTAAAACCTTACTGGACAAATCAGCATAAGAAGAATCGTAAATGACATAGATTTTATAACAGTACGATGTTAGACAACTGAATATGACCGTCAAAGTCGGATGAAGAAACCGATGTATTGAGCGTAAAGCGATCATGCGTCGGTTTTTCTTATTTCATGAGCTGACAGAATTCCGACTGTATATCGCCTGTGAGGAAAGTATCGGAGACTATGGATTTTGCGGAAATGTGCGTTATAGGTAAGTAAAAAACTACTTGATAGAGCGTGAATTGAATTGTTCATATCGGTATGATATAATTTACTGAAATGAAGCAAGAAGGTGGACTTTTGTATGAAAAAATTTTTGAAAATATTGCTAATCATTGTAGGAATAGTTTTTTTGATTTTTGCAGCGCTGATATGTATTGGACTGTTTGTTGATTATGATGACCATATTGAAAATGGTCGTTATACTTATGTTCCGGAAGATGACAATAAAGACAATGCATATGTCGAATTCAATTTGAGTGATTACGATAAAAAGGATTCTGAACTCATATATTATAGTTCTGTCGAAGAAGCTATTTTGAATTCTCCTTTGAATGCTGAAAATGAAGAATTTTCTGTTCCAGAAGATTTTCTTAATCATGTTGATGAAATATTGCATATATGGAATGGCAAACAGTATGATACTATTTTCTATCGGGCAGGAAGCGATAACGATCCCGTTCAAGGTTTTGTGATGGCACGCTGCAAAAAACAGGTGGAGGAAGCAAGTGTACAATATGCATTTATGAATGCTACACCGGTTACAACTAAAGCGGATAGCATTCTTATATCTGATATTACAGAACTAATTCGTTCATCTTTAAAATTAAGTGATTTTCAACAGGACTTGAATCCAAATTATCCAGATACCAGATTTGTTTTTGGCTATGCACATGATAAGGAAATTTACTCATTAGAAGTAGAAGGTCAAAAGCCAGATGGTGTTATTGAAATCAATGTATATGACAGAACGATGTATCTATGGTATTATGATGATTTAAAGAGCGACAAGAGAGGAAACAATCTAAGTTATTCAGTAGATGTGCCAGAGTAATTTTTCAAATTGGCTAATCTGCCACAACTGAATATGACCGTCAAGGTCAGATGAAGAAACCGATGTATTGAGCGTAAAGCGATCATGCGTCGGTTTTTCTTATTTCATGAGCTGACAGAATTCCGACTGTATATCACCCGTGAGGAAAGTATCGGGGACTATGGATTTTGCATAAATGCGCGTTACAAGGCTTGAACAGGAACTCTGCACACAAATTTTTTCTTCCATTCGTTAAGTTGATGAAGTATAATGAAAAATAAGATAAAGTTAATTCTTGGAGGTGTTATTCATGTTTGGTTTTAAGAAAAATGAAAAGCCAACGCTCATTATTGAAGCAAAAGATCTAATGGAAATTATCAAGTCTGATTATGATAATGATATGGCTTTTACTCTTATTGAGTTTTCCTATAATGAGAAAAAATATGTGATGGGTTCCTGTGTTTTACCTGCTAACGCAGAGGAATGTAAAGAAAATATATCTTTTATATTTCAAGACAGAGTTTTTGAAAGTTTTGAGGAATTTCAAACTGCTATTATTATAGATAATAAAAACATCTTACAATTAGAAAAACCCCTTGAAATTTTAAGAGCAGGAATTATTGATAATGAGCCTATGCTGAAAACGCCATGGGGAGATAAAAGATTAGCTGATAAAGCTGTTAATAAATAGCGTGTCGCTTTGAAAGGAGTACAAATTTATGGCATTATTGATGTTTAGAACTTTTGGAGTGATTATAGTATCATTTATAGTCTTAATTATGTATGTTTTGCATAGAAAGAAAAATGGGAAGTTTATAAAACGAAAGGCTGTCAATGAAGAAGAAAAAATAAAATATCAAAAATGGGAAAAAATAATCAATGTGATGGCAGTTGTTGGGTTATTGATTCTCGGTATATTTATAACTGTTCCTTGTTGCTTGGATATACCTTATTTACTATCTAACAATTTAGTTGAAGTTACCGGAGAAGTTACACAAGGTGCAATGTCAGGAGAAAACTCTAATAGTGAAAGAAGAATACATATTAGAGATGAGAAAACTGGAGAAGAACATTCATTAAAATATTGGGGAACAGGTAGCGATTTAGGAGATAAGATAACTGTAAGGTATTTACCACACACAGAATATGGGTATGTAGTTGAATAGAATAAAAATAAATATCCTATTTTGTTTTGGGAAATTTGTAGATTACCTGTAATCTGCCACAACTGAATATGACCGTCAAGGTCAGATAAAGAAACCGATGTATTGAGCGTAAAGCGATCATGCGTCGGTTTTTCTTATTTCATGAGCTGACAGAATTCCGACTGTATATCACCCGTGAGGAAAGTATCGGGGACTATGGATTTTGCAGAAATGTGCGTTACAAGGCTTGAACAGGAACTCTGTACACAAAATTTTTTCTTCCATTCTTTAAGTTGATGAAGTATAATGAGATATGAAAAATTGAGGTTTTTAATACTCGATTTCAAACAATCATTTTTATATAGCTGGAACTATGGAGGGCAAAAAATGAATGATTTTTTACGAATGTGTTTGAATATAATTACACAAATAGGCCCCTATTTAGTTGTACTTCTTCTTTTGAAATATCTTGTAAATCTTCAACAAAAGAGAGCTAAAGAACGAGAGGAAGAACAGAAAAAGGGAATAATTAGAACGCATTATACAATAAAAACAGAGAAAACATTGACTATTATATTTGTTTTTGGAATTTTATTTACAGGAGGTTGTACTGTAGCAAGTGCTATCCAACAGGATGATATATTTCCTCCCTTGGTATTTGGCATTGCATTTGTTGTGTTTTTTATAGGCTCATTGAATATGATTATGTGGAAACTGGAAGTGGATGAAGATGAAATCACATGGCGTTCAACTTTTGGCAGAAAGAGAACTTTTCACTTTGAAGATATTACCTATTGCGAGAGAAGGAAAGGTTCTATGCGTGTATATGTAAATGGAGAAAAATTATTTACCATTGATAGTAATATTGACAAAGAAGAATTTATGGAGGACATAAAAAGAAGAAGAATCCCTGTAAAATCTTACTGGGCAAATCAGCATAAGAAAAATCGTAAATGACATAGATTTTATAACAGTACGATGTTAGACAACTGAATATGACCGTAAAGGAAGATGAAATATGAAAAAAGAGTTGAAACAAATATTGCTTATATGTTTATTTTTAATTATTGGTTGTGTACTTGGTTATTTTGTAGCACTTAATCAAATGAATCAACTTAGTGACCCTGAGTACATTGCGTTTTGGACAAGTCAAAATATGTCTGTTCCTGAACCATTAGGATTTACAAGAAGTATTCTTTCTTTTGGATTGCTTTTTGCTGGAATACCAACAGGTTTGATTTTTTATAGTGGTTTAGTTAAGAAATGGCTAACTCCTATCGCACCTAAAATTATAATTGGATTTGTTACTTTCCCGATTTATACACTTGCTGGAGTAATCGGTTCAATTCCTTTTATCATTTATAAAGGAATTTTTCTATTCAAAAATAATAGATGTAAATGACAACGAGCTTTTCAAGAGTAGGGTGTTTATCAACTACTTTTTAAGGCAACCACGCAAGGACGATCAGCTACATAGTTGGTCGTTTTTGTTTATCCATTTGCAGATTATCCGTAATCTGCCACAACTGAATATGAACGTTAAGGTCAGATGAAGAAACCGATGTATTGAGCGTAAAGCGATCATGCGTCGGTTTTTCTTTTTGCAAAATAGTCCGGTGGACTGTTTTGTAAAACCGAAGGAACTGACGGAGCTTGGGACGGGGCGAAGTCAGTTTGTTCGGGCGGGAGTACAGAGGGTGCAACCCTTTGTGCATGGGTACAGGGAATGCAATACCCCTGTGCAGGTCAAGGGCGGCAGCCTTGCCCAGTTAAGTGGCGTCTCGCCACTTAATACTGGGTATTACTTGACGCAGAAAGCCGCAAGGAATCAGCTTCGCTGCCCTTCTCCCCTGTCGGGGAAATCAAAAAGAAAAGGAGGAATTCATGTGAAATTAACAAGGCACAATGGACGAGCCGGAAAGAATGGCGTTTATAATCCGAAGCACAATGACCGCAGTTTTGACATTGCCAACAGCGAACACATTGACGAAGAGCGAGCCAAACAAAATCTCTATTGGGACTGTTACAATGGCTTCCGCAATTTCAAAAATTCCGAAAAGGAAAATGAGCTGTCTGCCACTTTTGAAGATGTGGAACAGCTTTTTTATCGTCAGCGGTATCGTGATTTTGTAACCGGACAGAACGAAAGAAATGTGAAGAACCGACACCCTGAAAGAAATAAGGAAACCGGAGATTTACTCAAAAGCAAAAAGACCTGTCCAGAGGAAACGGTCTATCAGATTGGAACACTTGACAATCATGTTCCGCCGGAACTGCTCATTGAGATCGTCACAGAATTTATGGAAATCGTAAATGAGCGTTTCGGTTCTCATGTCCATATCTTGAATTGGGCGCTGCACTTGGATGAAAGCACCCCTCATATTCACGAGCGTCATGTGTTCGACTGTGAAAATCAATATGGGGAGATTGCCCCACAACAGGAAAAGGCTTTGGAAGCACTGGGGTTTGAACTGCCGGAACCGGAGAAGCCGGTCGGAAGAAAAAACAACCGCAAGATGACTTTCGATTCAGCTTGCCGAGTGCTGCTGTTTGATGTGGCGAAAAAGCACGGCTTACAACTGGAAGAAGAACCGGAATATGGTGGTCGTGCTTATCTGGAAAAACAGGACTACATTATTTTCAAGCAAAAGGAGCAACTGGCAGCACAGGAGCAAAAATTGGAAGAACTCACGATGAAGATTGAGGATGTGGAAGCTCTGGTGGATGAGGTTGCCGATATTGCCTATGACAAGGCGGTTGAGGTCGTTGCTGATACTGTGAAACTGGAAACGCACAAGGAGGATATTAAGCTGGTGGAGCAGTCTAAGGCATGGGTTCTCTCCCCTGAGCGTAAGGCTTCAAAGAAAGAAGTTGAGTATGCAGTGAAACGATTGGATGGAGTGATTGCCAGAATCACAAATGCTATGAAATCAACCATTCAGAAAATCCAAACCACGCTGATGAAACCGGAGGTCAAAAAAGCCGGAACGGAGCAAATCAAGAAGAAAGCCAAAAGTTCCATTATAGAGCAGTTGAGCCACAAGAAGAAAGAAATGGCAGAGCGTGAAGTGAGCCGAACAATTCCGGAGAAAAGCAAAAAACAGGATATGGAACTCTAAGGTACTTGCTGTTTTCACTTTGAAAATGACAGGTGCTTTTTTCGTTTCAGGAAAGGAGTCACATGAATGTATTTGAAATTGTAAAAGAAAATGTTACTGCCCGACAAGCCGCAGAAGCCTATGGCTTGAAAGTGGGTCGCACAGGTATGGCGTGCTGTCCGTTTCACTCGGATATGTCCCCCAGTATGAAGCTGGATGAACGCTATTACTGTTTTGGCTGCGGAGCAACCGGAGACGCTGTTGATCTGACAGCGAAGCTATTCGGTATCGGGCTGAGGGAAGCTGCTGTCAAACTTGCTGAAGATTTTGGTCTTAACTATGACAGCCGACAAAAGCCCAGTGTCCGCCCTCGTATTCGTGAGCCGACACCGGAACAGAAGTATCAAAAAGGAGAAAATCATTGCTACAAGGTGCTGACGGATTATTTTCATCTTCTTAGAGAATGGGAAAAGAAATACGCTCCTAAACAGCCGGATGAGGAATGGAATCCTATGTTTGCAGAAGCACTGTATAAGAAGAACTATATCGAATATCTACTTGATATTCTTCTGTATGGTTCATTGGAGGAACGAAAAGCACTTGTGGCAGAACAGAGAAAGGAGGTGTTAAAACTTGAACAGCGAATTGCAGAACTGTCAGCAGACAGAACCATGCACAGTAGAAGAAATCCGAAACAGCTTAGAGCAGAGCGAGAAAGGTAAGGTTTATAATACTGCCGCAAATTATAAGCGTGTTCTGCAATATGACCCACTTTTGAAAGGGGCTATCCGAAAAAATCTTCTGACCGAAAGAATCGACATTGTGAAGCCCCTCGGTTGGTATCGTGACAGCCCGACATTGACGGATGTGGATGTGAAATATCTGCTCCTATATTTTGAAGAAAACTATGGATTGACCGTAGAGAAGAAAATCATAGACGCAGTTGCGGTTATTGCCAATGAAAATCGTTACCACCCTGTCTGTGATTTTCTCAATGCCTTGCAATGGGACGGAACAGAACGCATACGCTTCTGTCTGCACCGCTTTCTCGGTTCTGATACAGATGATTACACCTATGAAGCATTGAAGTTGTTTCTGCTGGGTGCTATCTCACGAGCTTTTAAGCCGGGGTGCAAATTTGAGGTTATGCTCTGTCTTGTGGGCGGTCAGGGAGCCGGAAAGTCCTCTTTCTTCCGTTTGCTTGCGGTCAATGATGACTGGTTCTCTGATGACTTGAAAAAGCTGGATGATGAAAATGTGTACCGCAAAATGCAGGGGCATTGGATTATTGAAATGTCGGAAATGATTGCAACCGCCAACGCTAAGAGCATTGAAGAAATCAAGTCCTTTCTGAGCCGCCAAAAGGAAACCTATAAGATACCCTATGAAACACATCCGGCAGACAGAAAAAGACAATGTGTGTTTGGAGGTTCTTCTAATACCCTTGACTTTCTTCCCCTTGACCGAACAGGCAACCGCCGCTTCGTTCCGGTTATGGTCTATCCTGAAAGGGCTGAGGTTCATATTTTGGCAGATGAACAGGCTTCCAGAGAGTATATCAATCAGATGTGGGCAGAAGCTATGGAGATTTACAGAAGTGGCAATTTCCGTCTGAGATTCAGTCCGGCTATGAACGCTTATCTGAAAGCCCACCAAAAGGACTTTATGCCGGAGGACACAAAGGCAGGACAGATTTTAGACTATTTGGAACGCTATTCCGGCAGCATAGTCTGCTCTAAGCAGCTTTACAAGGAAGCACTGGGGCATGATTATGACGAACCGAAACAATGGGAGCTGCGAGAGATCAACGACATTATGAATAACGCTGTCACAGGCTGGAGGGCGTTCAGCAATCCGAGGTATTTTCCAGAGCCTTACCGCCGACAAAAGGGCTGGGAGCGTATCAGGAATGACAACGAGCCTGACAACAGCATGGATGGTTTTCAAGAAATCCCGACAGAGGAAATGGAACAGTTAGGACTTCCGGAAGAATGGTTGAAGCAAAAATAAAAGCCCGTTGTCGCTTCGGTTGTCGAGCCGGTTGTCGGTCTGGTTGTCGGGCAAAAATCCCGAAAGCCTTGATATTGCGGCACTTTTCCCTCTCTGACAACCATGACAACCAATATTATAAAGAAAAAGGAAATAGTAAAAAGATAGTATCGCCCGATAAAGAAAAAAGGTTTTCTGATGTCCGTTGTCGGAACTTCGTTGTCAGACCTTTCCTTGTCGGGCTTTTTCATTCAAGGAGGAATATCGTATGACAAATATTGTGAACAGTACACTACCCACCCCAAATAACCATTCGGAGAAAAACAAACCGGATGGAGTTTTTGTGATTAAGCAAGGCAAAACAAATTATAAAGTCAAAGTGTTTTTTGACCATAGTAGCGGTTTGACTGCGGAGGACAGGTTGAAACGCATTATTCAGGCAGAAGCAGAGAGAGAATCTGCGTAAGTAATATGAAAAATATCCACGCACCCCCTTGACAAAAGCTTTCAGATCAATTGCTGTCTGGAACTGTGGATATTTTTCTACGTTTTCTTTAAATACCGGTTCTTCCTGTGCTGCTGTTGTTACTGGGAAGTATCCTGTCTGTGCATTCCAGTATGCCTGTGACTCTGGGGAAATCAGGAATTTTACAAATTCCCAGGTTGCTCTTGTTTTTTTAGCATCATTGTTGTTTAATGCCCATAAAGATGCACCACCAATGGAAACTCCACCCTCATCTGTGGATTTTACTTTAGGGAAGTATGCAGTACCTACTTCAAATTTTCCGTTTACATCCTGTAAAATCTGTTTTAAGGAAGCTGTAGAACCCAGTGTAATGGCTGATTTTCCCGCTGAAAAATCTGCAAGACCTGCGTCTCCGCCTTTTCCTACATTTGGTGCATAGCCTTTATCATAAAGAGATTTCCATGCGGTTAAAATATTTGCTGCTGCACCGTTTGAATCAAAGGCAACTGCTGTAGCCGCTTCTGTTCTTCCGTTTCCGTTATTTGCATATTCCAATCCCTGTTTTCCGATAAACTGCTCAAAGAACCATCCATAAATTCCTAAAGAAATTACCTGTCCTGCTCCGCCTTCATTTAAAAGCTTTTCACCAACTGCTTCAATTCCTTCCAGACTATCTGGGATTTCTGTAATGCCTGCTTTTTCAAACATTTCCTTATTATAATACATAATCGGTGTAGAAGAGTTGAAAGGCATAGAGTACAGCTGATTATCAATGGTATAATATGCAGCCAGATTTGGCTCAATCTGGGATAAATCATAACTATCTGCATCAATCATCTGCTGCATAGGAGTAATCCAGCCTGACTCAATCATAAATCTGCTTCCGATTTCGTATACCTGTACTAAATCTGCTCCCATGTTTCCAATCTGTGCGCTTTTTAATTTGTTTAAGGAGTCATCGTATTCTCCCTGATACTGAGCTTTTACAGTAATTCCATATTCGTTTTCATCGTTAAATTTCTTAACTAATGTGTCAATCGCCTGTCCGTTGACACCACCCATGGAATGCCAGAAGGAGATTTCTGTGCCGTCTACTTCAGAAGCGTCTGCCATGGAAAATTCTTCTGTACCCGCTGTCTGTTGAGTTTCCTCTGTTTTACCTTCTGTTTTATTTTCTGTTTCTGTAGTTTTGTTTCCTCCGCATCCTGCCAGAGTTCCCATCATCATTGTTCCTGCTAAAATCACTGAAATTATTTTTTTCTTCATTCTTTTTTCCTTTCTTTGTCAGCCTTTTACTGCTCCTGCGAACATTCCTCGAATAAGCTGTTTCTGCCCTACAATAAAGATAGATATTGAAGGAATAATTACCATTACCACACCTGCAATCATCAGTGTAATTGACTGAGAGTCTACACTGTCCAGCATACTGATACCAATCTGTACAGTTCTCATTTCATCTGAACCAGTTACCAGCAATGGCCACATATACATATTCCATGCATTGATAAAGGTATAAACACCCATTGCTCCAATGGCTGATTTTGTAAGAGGTATCAATATTCTTACGATAAACTTCAAGTTACTGCACCCATCCAGTTTCGCAGATTCGTACAGAGAAATTGGAAATGTGCTATAAAACTGCCGGAACAGGAAAATTCCCATTGCCGATGTCAGGTAAGGTACAATTAATACTGAATATGTATCTAACATACCCAGCTGACTTACAGTAAGATAGTTGGAGATAATCGTTGCTTCTCCCGGAACCATCATCGTAGCCATAACAATCATAAATAACACGCCTTTTCCTTTAAATTCTAAGAAGGAGAAGGCAAAGGCAGCCAGAGAGCAGGTAACAATCTGCCCCAGTGTAATACAGGCTGCCATAACAAATGAATTGATAATAAAGCGTAGTAAAGGAACACTTGTAAATGCCTGTTTGAAGTTTTCAATGGTCGGATTTTTTGGAAATAAATTCATATCCATGGTAAAGAGTTCCCCTGAAGGCATAAATGCAATACTTACCGCATACAAGAGAGGAATTAACACGATAATTGCTGTCACTATGTTAATCAATACTCTTATTCCTGTATGAATTCTTCTTTTTCGTAAAGCCTTTGTATTTATCATGGTTTTCCTCCTTTCTTTTCTATGCGGAACATTACCAGTGTAATGAGCATTACAATAAAGAATAAAATTACGGACTGTGCTGCTGCGCTTCCAAAACGATAGTTAAAGAATGCATCTCTGTAAATAGAATATACGATAACATTTGTGGTTTCGTTTGGTCCTCCTTCCGTGAGGATTTTAATCTGACCAAAGGACTGAAATGCCTGAATGATGTTTACCACTAATGTATAAAACATAATGGGAGATAATCCCGGTAAAGTCAGATGGAAAAATTGCTGTACACCGCTGGCTCCGTCTACAGAAGCTCTTTCGTAAATAGTGCTGTCAATATTTCCAAGTCCTGCTGAAAAGTACAAAAAGTTAATTCCGCTGTTCAACCACGCTGTGAGGATTGCCACACAGTACAGTGCTGTTTCCGGATTACTCAGCCAGTTGATATCAAGTCCCAAAAGCTTATTGACAATTCCCACGGAAGGGTGAAGCATCAGCTTGAAAATCAAGGCTGCAGAGCTTGACGCAATGGCCATTGGCAATGCATAGGCTGTACTGAAAAAGCGAATTCCGGGAAATGCCTTATTACACAACACTGCGGTAATCAGCCCTAAAATCATACTTCCCACAACAACAATTCCTACAAAAATTAAAGTTACTTTTAAACTGTTTAGAAAAGAGGGCGATGTCAATAATTCTTTATAGTTCTCGATTCCTACAAAGAGTTTCGCCTGCCCCATCTTATCTGTCTTATAAAAACTCAAATAAATGGTCTTAAAAAATGGATAAAACAAAAATACTGCAAAAATCAGCATACACGGCAGTAGATATCCATAAGGGGATAAACTGCCTTTTTTCTTTTTATTCATGAGTAAAATCCTCCTTATAGAACAAGTTTTCCTGTGTATCCATATCAAAAGCGTAAAGCTTTTCTGTATCGAAATAGAGATTGATATTTTCTCCTCTTTTCGTCTCATTCTCCGGATTTAAGCGTACTGCCTGATTTCTTCCCTGTGCCTGAAAGTACAAAACAACCTCTGCCCCTAAAAGTTCTCTGGCAATTACTTTTTCTTCCAGACCTACACTATTTTTCTCAAATCCTCGTCTTTTCGCTTCCTCATATTCGTAAATATCCTCCGGACGAATTCCCAGGATTACTTTTTCACCATTTTTTTGTCTCTGAAGAATTTCTCCTTTTTTCCCATCCAGATAAACTTTCTTTCCCAGCTCATTTCCTCCCAGATAGAGAAGTGTACGTCCTTCTTCAACTGCCACCCAGGCTTCAAAGAAGTTCATAGATGGTGCACCGATAAAACCGGCCACAAACAGATTTGCCGGATTATTATAAATTTCTGCCGGCGGTGCAACCTGCTGTACAAATCCGTCTTTCATTACCACAATCTTCGTTCCCAATGTCATTGCCTCTGTCTGGTCATGTGTCACATAAATAATCGTTGTTTCCATTTCTCTGTGAAGCTTTGCCAGTTCAATACGCATCTGAGTACGAAGCTTTGCATCCAGATTGGATAATGGCTCATCCATTAAAAATACTTTTGGTTTTCGGATAATTGCGCTTCCCATTGCCACTCTCTGTTTCTGTCCCCCTGAAAGTGCACTGGGCTTTCTATCCAACAAATGCTCAATCTCCAAAATTTTTGCCACTTCATGAACTCTTTTTTTAATCTCATCTTTGGGAACTTTTCTGATTTTCAGTGCATAAGCCAGATTTCCATAAACTGTCATATTGGGATAAAGAGCGTAATTCTGAAACACCATAGACATTTCTCTGTCCTTTGGTTCACAATAATTACTAAATTCCCCATCTATGTAAAGTTCTCCGTCTGAAATATCCTCAAGTCCTGCAATCATGCGAAGAGTTGTAGATTTTCCACAGCCGGATGGTCCTACTAAAATCACAAATTCTTTATCCTGTATTTCCAGATTTACATTTCTGACTGCATACTGTTGGTTTTCATATATTTTTGAAACATTTTTCAATGTGATTTCTGACATCGTGTTTCTCCTTCCTTTTTCAGCAATCTGAACGCTAGTATAAAGGAAAGCAGAAAGATGAACTATCATACTTTTGAGAAATAAACGTAAAAAAGGTGTAAAACCATTAGAAATCTAATGACTTTACACCTTTTATTTAGCCTTTTACCGCACCGGCAGCCACACCTGCCAGTATGTATTTCTGGAAGAATATGTAAATCAGTACTGTTGGTATCATAATTACAATAATTCCTGCTGCCAGCGTCTGCCAGGAACCTTCCTGTGCGTTGGCATAATCCATTAAGAAAGTAGTTAATGTCCGCAATTTGTTCTTAGGCATGTACAGATATGGAATATACATATCATTGATAATGGAAATGGATTTAATAATTACCACTGTCGCTGTTGCCGGAGCTAAAAGCGGGAAAATAATCTTTCTAAACAGCTGGAAATAGCTGCATCCATCAAGAAGCGCACTCTCATCTAAGGATACAGGCAGAGTAGAAATAAACTGTCTGTAAATGTACAACTGCATTAAATCAGATGCAACATAGATGATAATCGGTGCTCCAAGAGTATTGTATAAATTTAATCCTGTAATAATTTTAAAACGGGCAATTTCTGTTACAAAGGTAGGAATTAACATTCCAAGGAAAAACAGTGCCACAATTACCTTTTTCATTCTGAACTCAAATCGCTCTAAAATGAATGCTGTCATTGTTCCAAACATGACATTGAAAATCAAACTGATTACCAGAATAATTCCTGTATTCTTAAATCCTAATAAAAGATATTTATTGGCAAATACTTCTTTAAAGTTATCAAAAGTAATTCTGGAAAGCTCAGGAAGCAGCAATGGTGATGTATTTACCATATCTGCCTTGGTTTTCAGTGACGCAAAAAGTGTCAGCAAGATAGGCGCAAGCACAATAAATACCATCGTAATACCTACTGCCTGTTTTAAAATTTCAATTCCGATTCTTTTTGTCTTGCCTTTTCTCATTTCACCTTTTCCGCCTTTCTTCCAATATGGAGAATTTTATTCTGTATGAGATAAATCACCACAATAAGTACCATGATTGCCACCGCCATGGTGGAAGCAAGGCCAAAGTTATTAAAGGTAAATGCCGTTTTTATGGTATGTAATGTAAAGGTTGATGATGCGTATCCCGGACCTCCCGCTGTCATAACAAACGGAATATCGAATACCTGAAGGGCTCCTCGAATGTTATCAAACAACACAAAGTCAACCATTAACTGAATAGATGGCACCTGAATATAACGGAATATATGCCAGGAATTTGCCCCATCCATTGCCGCAGCTTCCATAATTTCATTTGGTACGGACTGCAATGCAGCCATGAATAAAACAGTATGATAGCCGCTGAAACGCCACAAAGATACAAATGCCAAAACAAAGTTTACAATCTTTTCATCAGAGAGCCAGTTTCTGATAAATCCTTCTAAATGAGCAAATTCTAACATGGAATTAAATGCTCCGTTTACAGGAGAAAAGAAATAAGAAAATGCATAGGCAATTGCTACTCCATTGATGATATATGGCAGAAATACAATTGTCTTATATGCCTTTGCTGCTCTCATTTTTGATGTCAGCATTACTGCCACCATCAGCTCTATGGGAATAAACAATAAATGTGCTGCGAAATAAACACCGTTATTCCTAAGAGATGTCCATAAATCTTTATTCTGAAACATGGATATATAGTTGTCAAAACCTATGAAGTCACTGGAGCTTGAATATCCATCCCAGTTTGTAAAGCTCATTCGTATTAAATCTCCCGCAGGAAATACTACAAAGCAAATCAGCAATGTCAACGGAATGATTAAGGACAACACAATAAACCGTGCTTTTTTCTTATTCAGAGTTTGCATTCTGATATCCTCCTCACTTCGTCTGCTTATTTAATTTCAAGTTTTTCTCTTGCTGCCTTCCACTTTGTATTTAACTCATTCAGCGCTTCGTCTAAATCAAAATCAGGAATTAACATCTGTGCACCTAATTTTTTATAGTCGAAAGTAGTTTCTGCAACTAATGCCTGGAAATCATCTCCACCACCGTCATACATAACGATTTCTGCTTCTGGCTGAAGTTCATCTGCCTGTGCTAAAATCGGATCTTTTTCTTTTGTAAATGTTTTACTTGCACTGTCATCCGGAATAGATTTAATATGATCCGGATACCAGTCTTCTGAGAAACAGAATTCTACAAATGCTTTTGCCAGTTCTGGATTTTCACAGTGTGAAGTTACAGAAAGGAATAAGTCACCCTGTGTAACAGTTCTAAATGGTTCAGACTCATCATCTCTTACAGGTAAGTAGAAAGTTCCTAACTCATCTGTGCTCTCTGCTGTATCCTTAAAGGATTTCAAAGCTCTTGCTCCTGCTGCAATAATAGAAGACTGTTTTGTAGCAAACAGATTATATGCCTGGTCATTACTAAGACCTAAAGGATCTTTTCCAAATACGCCTGAAGAAAACAGAGAATCAATTTTCTTAAACGCTGTATTTACATCTGTTCCTTCTGCAAAAGGTTCATCCTGACCTGCCATAGTATTCCAGTTCTGTCCGTTTCCGGAAATCAGAGAAGGCATGAATTCTGCAAATGGATAAGTTGTCCATTCATCTTTTCCACCAATAGCAAATGCCATATAATCTCCGTTGTCTTTTCCGTAATAATCCTGAAGCTTTTTGGATACTTCTTCCAGTTCTGCCCATGTATCCGGAACTTCTACACCGGCTTCTTTGAACATATCTTTCCAATAATATACATATTCACTACTCATAGTAAGAGGAATACCTAAAATCTTATCATCTACCGCATAACCGGAAGCAACTTTATTATCCTCTACTGCTTTTAAATCAGAGATATCTACCAAATACTCTTTAAATCTGGAAAGAGTAAATGTTTTATTAAACATTACATCTGGAAGCTGGTTTGCTGCCGCACGCATTTTCATAGCATTCCAGTATTCTGTATCATCTTTCAACTTTTCAAATTCTAATGTTACATCTGGATATAATTCCTGAAAACGTCCTTCAAGATCCAGACTTTCAAATAATTCCATTGTTCTGTTGTCCCACAAAGCAATTACTAATTCCCCTGATAATTCAGATTCTCCATCCTTTTTCCCACTTTCTTTGCCATCGGAACCACCACAACCTACAAGACTTGTAGCAACCATTGCCGCGCATAATAATGCTGCTAAGACTTTCTTTTTCATATTGACCTCCTCAAATATTATGATATTGAAATCATAACAGATATAGATACGTGGCACTATGACAAAAAGTAAGATTTCTTGACGTATCGTTAGATTTGCAAAATTTGTCTTTTATACACACTGGGACTTACACCGCACACCTTCTTAAACATTCTGTTAAAATGCTCTACGCTGTTGTAACCTACTCTTTCACTGATTTCATACATTTTCATATCCGTAGTACGAAGCAGTTCTCTGGCATTTTCCATTCTGATTTCTGTCAGAAAGTTACTGAACGTATTTCCGATTTCTTTTGTAAAGCAAGAACTGAAGTATTTTTCGTTTAGTCCCACATAAGCTGCTGTACTGCCCAATGTAAGCTCCGGATTTGCATAATTATCCATAATAAATCTTCGTGCTTTTTGAAATAAATCCATCTGGTTTCTATCGTATGTATTCACAATATAATCGGCTACATAACTAATGTAATTATTGGTCCATATTGCCAGACTTCCTCCATCCGCAATACGTCCTATTTTTTCATAATAATTTACTTCCCCCAGAAACAAAGACCAAATACTATCTTCATTCTCTCTCATCATAAGAGCAATAAACCATACAAGATACAGACATTCTTTCCTTGCATCCTCTTCTGCCATGTCCGTTAATTGCCTTAATAAAATACGTTTTTGCTCCTCCAGCTTTACTAAATCTCCATCCTGTAAGGCTTGAATGATATCTTCATAGAATTTCTGTCTCTCATAAGCTTTTTCAGGCAAAATTCTTCCCTTTTGTCCATAGAAATTAATACTCCCTTTGCCAACCAGATAACGCAATTTCAACTGATTTTCTGTGTCAAGCAAACAGTGACAGAAATCCTCCGAACTTCTTCCCACTCTGCTTATTCCTACTGAAACAGGCAAATTCATATAATTATTCCATACGCTTTTTAGCTGTTTGCAAAGAGAAACAATCGTTTCAGAAACAATCGGAGAAGTTCCCTCTGGCATAGGTATATATAAGAAATAAAGCCCCGGTGACAAGGAAATAAAAACACATTTATTGGCAATTCTCGGTATCTGCTGTGCAATATTTACCATTGGCTTTACAAGATATTCTTCAAAGGAGCTTTGAAATCGTACTGTATTTTCTTTAAACTCGTCGATTTCAAATGCTGCCAGCACATAATTTTCCTCAAATAGTCTTCCCTTTTTCACAGGAATTACACGCCCTAATAAAATATCCTTTAAAAAGGCTTCTTCTTCCTTTTTTCCACTGTATAAGGGCACTTCTTCTTTTTTTATTACAGGATCAATCTTTTTGATTAATTCAGTAATGCCCTTTTCGCAGATATCCTCTTTCAGAACATAATCAAATGCCCCCAGCTTAAAGGCACTGCGTACTAAGCTAAAATCATCATAGCCACTTAATGCCACAATCTGAGGCTTTTTTTCCATTTGATTAATCTGCTGCATCAACCCTATTCCATCCATAACAGGCATTTTCATATCTGTAAATACTAAATCTATCTGTTCTTTCTTTAATATTTGCAGCGCCTGCTCACCATTTTGTGCATCTCCTGCAACTTCATACCCCAACTCATTCCAATCCACAATTGTGTGTAGTGTTGCTCTGATTAAAGCATCATCATCTACAATTAATAGCTTTTTCATCTCACTTGTCCACCACTTTCTTTTTAAGCGCAATTTTCGTCTTCGTATAAGAGCCTTCTCTGCTATCTATAACGAACTTGCTATCCTCTCCATAATTTAACTTTAATCTGGTATAAACATTTCTGATTCCAATACTATAATTATCTTCCTTTTCTTCCTCGCTGAAAATCCGTTTTTTTTGTGCTTCTGAAATTCCTTTTCCATTATCTTCTACAGTTAAATAAATCCATTCCGTATCTTCATATACAGATACTTTAATTACCCCTATATCCTCTTTCTCTGTAAAAGCATGAACAATAGAATTTTCTACTAAAGGCTGCAAAATCAGTCTGGGAATTTGATAATCTAAGCATTTTTCATCCACTTCTTTTTCAAATTGAAAGCCATCAGAATAACGAATACTCATAAGGAAGATAAAACTATCAAGCATCTCCAGTTCTTCTCTAATTGTATAGGTACTCTGATTACTTCGAAAAGAACAGGACAATATTTTTATCAATGCTTCTGCCATTTTTCGAATCCCCTCAAATCTGGAAACCTGCGCCATAAATCGAATAGAACTTAAAGAATTTACCAGAAAATGTGGATTTATCTGTGACTGTAAAGCCTTCATTTCCGCCTCTTGCTTCTTTAACTGCTGTTGCTCATTCTCTTTAATCAGTATCTTTAACCGTCTCACCATTTGGTTAAAGGAATGAATCATGTTACGGATTTCTGATTGTCCCTTTGGTGTAATATGAACATCTAAGTTTCCTGTCTGTACTACTTTTAAGCCTTGGATAATATCATTAACCGGATGAATAATATTTTTCAAAAAATAATGTGAAAATATATTAAAAAGCAACATTAACGCAGCAATTATCACAAGCATAATACTTGCTGTACGCAAAAAAGCTCCTGTTATTTTTCTTGCTCGCACTACGTTCACAACACGCCACTTTGTACCTGTTACAGACCTAGCTACTGCCACATAGGATTTCCCTGTTTTCTCTTCTTTAAATTTATATTGTCCATCCTTTATTTCCCTGCCTTTAATAAGGTCTGCTTTTCCTTCCGGATCATATAAAACCTCATTTTTCTCATCTAATAAAATCGTATTTCCAAGAGAATCATCCTTTGTATCCGATTTTATGGTTTTCTCTAAATCAGATACAACGATTAACATAGCTGTTTCAATACGTCCCGACTGATCTACCCGAATGTCCGGTGAAATTGCTACTGCAATATAAAAAGGATTTTGACCATATTTCGATGATGTGATTTTTTTGTTAAAACTTCCTACAGAGACTTTGTTCTTCTCTTTCAACGCTTGTACATACCAATCTGCTCCTTTGATTTCTGCCATAGAAATAGAAAAATCTTCTTTTAAATTGGTATAATTTCCGTTTTTCATAAAAAAAGTTGCCGCTGCAATATCCTCTATGGGACACATGGCAAAATTAAAATATCTGTCTAATTCCTTTGACAACACCCTCTTTTTTTCCATATCATAAGTGTCTGTTTTCGCTGCTGCCTTTGTAATTGTACCATCATTTACATATAAAAAATGCGATAGCCTTAAAGCTGCATCTTGGATTTCATTTTCCAAATTCATACACATATTTTTCTGCACACGTTCAATATTCCGTATAGCAGAATCTTCCATCATTTGACGAATAATAAAAATTGCTGCAATAAATACAATGAGAATTGGGATTACAATTAAAACCATAAAACTGCGATAGTAAATCCCTTTTAGCCTATATTGCTTTATCTTTTTCAATGTGTTTCCCCCTCGTAAATAAATAAAATTTAAAAATCCTCCCAGGTCAGCGAACCAAACCGCTCACCGGGAGGTATTTGTAACACATTATGAAATGCGTTTTTTAATTTCTGCCACTTCCTGTTTCACCTTTTCCATGTCAGAAATTAAATAATTCACTTTAATCTGATATGCTAATTGATTGTCTGTCACTTTGTTATTTTCATCTAGCTTTTGAACTAGATTACAATAATTTTCTGCCAGTAAAGATATGTTTTTGTCCGTTACATTTTCAATATGAAGCCTTATATCCCTTGTTTCTTCTTTTAATCCTAGGATATCCTTTTTCATGTCGGTCATGTCTTTTTTCATATCAGTTATATCTTTTTTCATATCAGTTATATCTTTTGTAATGGTTTGCAATATTTCAAACATTGCATCAATCTTCGTATCGTTCATACTGTACCTCCTAATAACTATAATAATAATAATATAGATAATGGAATAAGCTTAAATGATGCGGTATACGATATTGAATAGCTTACCATTGCAGATATTTTAGCATGGAGAGATTTTAAAATCCATTGACATTGTTCCCAAAAAAGCATAGGTTACATTCTATGGATTTTTGTGTATTTTTCCGAGTAGATTTCATTGTCAAAAACGAGTATACTAAAAACAAGAAATAAAGCAAAAAAAGAAGACAGCGACTTTTCAGCCCTATCTTCCCTTGTTTTTATCTCTTATTTATCATAATTAAAAATGCTGTGATAATACTTGTCTTCCTTATCATTCAATCCAAATGGTACAATTTTTGACATTCCCATCATATAATCATGAAATTTTTCCTTAAAACTTTTTTTCTTATTTACTACGTTTGCATTTGCTTCCATAGCGATTGCCTCTTTTCCTTTTCAATTAAAATATATTTATCTTTTACAATGCGTATGATAGCACTTTCTGTTTCATTCATCAATATGTCCAATAACACTTCTCCCTTTTGACTTTTCCCACTTCAATGTAGTAATATGCTCAAAATTATTTTTTCTGTTTCAGCCCCTTTTCAGCCTTATTTTTTAGGCATTTTTCTTATTTTTTCTCTTTTGTCTTATCATACTAAAGAGCATTTTGAAATTCTATTTTCTATATTTCTCTATTTTAAGAAAAATATAGAAATTTTAGTTCTATTTTTCCCGTTACCCGCATATCTTGTACTTACTATAAAAAGGCAGGTGCTTATTCTATGTTTTCCTATACGCAGCTTATTAACCCTTCTGTCCCTTTAGCATTTGATTATATACCGACTCACCTTACAACTGCAAAAATCCCCTTTGCCCCCTCCGCCAATGAGGAACGCAAAATGCTGGATATTGACGCTGCCACAGCAGCAAAGGCTTTATTTGAACAGGCTTCCTTAGACCATATTTCTCTCGTAGGTGTTTCCGGATATCGTTCTTATCTAAGTCAAAAGCAATTATATGAAAATGCCTTAAAAAGAAATAGTACGGCTGTGGCAGCTCCGGGAACCAGCGAACACCAAAGCGGTCTTGCCCTTGACGTTTCCTGCCCTTCTTTAAACTTTGAATTAGAAGAAAGCTTCTCTGATACAAAAGAAGGAAAATGGTTAAAAGCACATGCACCCATTCATGGCTTTATCCTACGCTATCCCAAACGAAAAGAGCATATTACCGGATATCCATTTGAGCCATGGCATATTCGGTTTGTAGGCAAAACACTTTCCCTATATCTTTCTCTTACAGGACTTACTTTAGAGGAATATCACGGAATGAAGTTAACACAAACCTTTTAATTCTTCTGCGCACGTGGTATAATATCTGCACAAAGTGCAAAACAAGCTGATTGCACAAAATGCAAAGGAGCGCTATGATATGAGAGCTTTAAATCTGACATTATTGACTGATTTATATGAACTGACTATGATGCAGGGATATTTCAAAAATCCCACAGACCAAATTGTTGTTTTCGATGCCTTTTACAGGAAAAATCCCTGTGGCGGCGGATATGCCATTGCTGCTGGATTGGAGCAAATTATTGAATATGTGCGTGACCTCCATTTCTCCCCGGATGACATCGATTATTTAAAAAGCCTGAAAATTTTCGATACAGACTTTCTGGAATATTTAAGAGGCTTTCATTTCACAGGTGATATTTATGCTGTTCCCGAAGGAACGGTTGTCTTCCCAAGAGAACCTCTCTTAAAAGTAATTGCACCTGTTATGGAAGCTCAGTTAATTGAAACAGCTATTTTAAATCTGCTGAACCATCAAAGTCTGATTGCCACAAAAGCTTCCCGTGTTGTTTACGCAGCAAAAGGCGATGGCATTATGGAATTTGGACTTCGCCGTGCACAAGGACCTGATGCAGGACTCTATGGCGCAAGAGCCGCTGTTATCGGCGGCTGCATCGGTACTTCCAACGTACTTACAGGACAGATGTTCCAAGTTCCTGTAAAAGGAACTCACGCCCACAGTTGGATTATGAGTTTTCCTGACGAATACACAGCATTTAAAACCTATGCCCAGCTTTATCCAAATGCCTGTATTTTATTAGTAGATACTTATGATGTTTTAAATTCCGGTGTCCCTAATGCCATTCGTGTATTTAAAGAAATGAGAGACTCCGGTATTGATTTAAAAGGCTATGGTATTCGCATTGACAGCGGTGACTTGGCATACCTGTCCAAACAAGCTTATAAAATGTTGTCTGACGCCGGTTTTGAAGATGCTATTATTTCCGCTTCCAGCGACCTTGACGAATATTTAATTGAAAGCTTAAAAGCTCAGGGCGCAAAAATCAATTCATGGGGAGTAGGAACAAATCTGATTACCTGTAATGATAATCCGGCTTTTGGCGGTGTTTACAAATTGGCTGCTATTAAGAATAAAGATGATGCTGATTTTATACCGAAAATCAAGCTTTCCGAAAACATTGAAAAAATCACAAATCCGGGAAATAAAACTATTCAAAGAATTTATGATAAGCAAACCGGAAAAATCCGTGCTGATTTAATCTGTATGGAACACGAAGTATTTAATCCTGATGAAGATATGATTATTTTTGATCCTATTGCCACATGGAAAAAGACAAAAATTCCGGGCGGCTCATACACTTTACGAGAGCTTCTCATACCGGTATTCCTGAAAGGAGAATGTGTTTATACCTCACCTTCCGTCATGGAAATTCAGGAAATCTGCCGCAAAGAGTTAAATACTTTATGGGATGAAACAAGACGTTTTGCCAACCCACAGGAGGTTTATGTAGATTTGTCTGATGAGCTTTATCAAATAAAATCAGACCTTTTAAAAAAAGTCGGACAGGCTTCTATTGAATAAGAAAAAATTTATTAAAAATTCAGCCATAAGCAACCGCTCACGTCAACGCACCGCTCTATGGCTGAATTTTATCTATCTTATTTTTACTATTGTTCCATCTGTCTCCCCAGAAATCCTGCTGCTGCCTGTGCCAATTTTGGTTCTGTATCCGTAAACTTACGACCACCCTCTTTTTCCAAAATAATCACTGCACCAACTGCATCTCCCGCACAGGTAATTGTCCATACTACCTGAGACGCATATTCCATTTTGTCTCCCTCGATAATTCTGATAAATTCTTTTTGCTCTGCGGCACAAATATTTTTTCTATCTGAAATCTGTTCTTCCAGTTCTCTACTAATGGTTTTCTGCTCATATTCTCTCCATCCGTTTCCTGCCGCTGCAATAATCTGATCCTTATCTGCGATACATGCAATACAGCCTGCTGCCTGTGCCAACGCTTCTGTATATTCTTTCGCAAACATATTCAGCTCACCGATAGGAGAATATTTCTTCAAAATAATCTGTCCCTCTCTGTCCGTAAAGATTTCCATTGGGTCACTTTCTCTTATTCTTAAAGTTCTTCTGATTTCCTTTGGAATTACTACTCGGCCTAAATCATCAATTCTTCTTACAATTCCTGTCGCTTTCATAAAAAAATTCCTCCATCTGTTAAAATTTCCATTTCTGGAAATAGTATCTGTACAGGAAGGAATTTTTATACATTTACTCATCAAATCATGTCAATCGTATCAATCTTTTGGCACGTTTTGATACGATTTTGACTTGATTAACACTTTACAATATTCCCATTCTGTCCTAAAATACCCCATAGAATACAAAATTTTAACCCTATTACCAGAAAGGACGTTTTTTCTATGACTTCCAAACTTTTATTTTTTGATATAGACGGTACACTGATTACAGAAGGTCCCGGAGTTATGCCTGAAAGCACAAAGCTTGCCTTAAAAAAGGCCCGTGACAACGGACATCTTCTCTTTATCAATACCGGAAGAACAAGAACCAGTCTCCCTGAAAAAATAACCGATTTGAATTTTGATGGCTATATCTGCGGCTGCGGCATCAATATTTTTCTTCATGATAAGGAACTTTTCTCTCAAAAACTTACCAATACATTTTGTAAGGAGCTTATATATAAACTGCGTGAACATAAAGTTTCTGTACTTTACGAAGCATCTCATGCTGTTTATTTTGATTATACTCTTGCAAATGCCGAAAAATGGATTGATGCTGCGGAAAAACTTTTCCAAATTAAAGGAGAAAATATTGAAGACATTTTGCACAGTGATACCCTCACTTATGATAAAATCCTCGCAATGCTTCCTCCTACACCGGAAAACGAGGAATTAAAATCTTACTTATCTCAATACTTCCAGTGCATTGACCGCTCTAATAATATGTATGAAATCATTCAAAAAGGCTACTCAAAAGCAAGCGGAATTGACTTTCTTTGCGAACATCTTGGAAAATCTAAAGAAGATTGTTATGTCTTCGGTGACAGTGAAAATGACAGAGCAATGTTAGAAGCTGTTCCAAACAGCATCGCTATGGGAAATGCTTCACAGCCTATTAAAGACGTTTGCTCTTATGTTACTGCTTCGGTTGAAGAAGACGGCATTTATAAAGCTATGGAACATTTTGGACTGATTTAACTTTTTGTTTCATATAACGCAATCTCCTACAAACCAAAAGCAGATAAAATTTCATCCACAAAAGGATTTTATTTTATCTGCTTTATCCACATTCTTTTCTCTTTTTACACATCTTATGCCGGCATAGGCATTACAAAGAAATACATCACAATAAAATGACAAACGCTTCCTCCCATTACAAAGAGATGAAAAATCTCATGAGAACCAAAATTTTTATGGTGGGAATTAAAAATAGGAAGCTTCAGCGCATAAATAATTCCTCCTACTGTATAAATAATTCCTCCTGCCAAAAGCCATCCAAACCCTGCCGGCGAGAGGGAATGTACAATCGGAACAAAAGCAAATACGCACAGCCAGCCCATTCCAATATAAATTACAGAAGAAAACCACTTGGGGCATGTAATCCAGCATGCTTTTACAATAATTCCGATAATTGCCGTAATCCACACAGCGGCACACAGCAGCAATCCTGTTTTTCCTTTCAAAACAATCAGACAAACCGGTGTATAACTCCCTGCGATTAAAATAAAAATCATCATGTGGTCCAGCTTGCGAAGTCTGCGGTTTACCTTTTCTGTTGAATTTACCGTATGATAAATCGTACTTGCCGCATATAGTAAAATCATACTCAATATAAAAATACTCATCGCAATAATATGGATATAATCCGGCTCTCTTGCCGCTTTCCAAAGCAGCGGCAGAGCAGCTAAAATCGCCATAATACATCCAATAAAATGGGTAATTGCACTTCCGGGGTCTTTAATTTTCAGTTTCATGTCAGTCACTCCTTTGCTTTTATAAAGATAGTATATGATACTTTTTTCTTTCGAATGCTCTTTTATGGTTTTATTTATCTTTATAAATAGTTTTCAATACTACTTATTGATATTTATTATACTACACCTTATTTTTTTAAAAATCAAGGAAAAGATTAACTTTTTTATTTTTGCTAATACTATGAAAAGAACTTTTAATTCTGGCATCATCATAAAAAACAATTTCAAAAATATACTTGACTTTTTTGGTTAAGTATATTATATTAAAACAGTAATCATTATTATTATTGTTTTAACACTGGTTTTACCAGATTTCATAGTAAAATTATTTAAATGAAAAGGAGATTATTATTATGAAAAAATTTGTATGTAGTGTATGTGGTTATGTTCATGAAGGCGATGCAGCTCCTGAAAAATGTCCGGTTTGCGGCGTTGGCGCTGAAAAATTTGTAGAACAGTCTGAAGAAAAAAGCTGGGCTGCTGAACATGTTGTAGGCGTTGCAAAAGGCGTTAGCGAAGATATTGCCGCTGATTTAAGAGCAAACTTCGAAGGTGAATGTTCCGAAGTTGGTATGTACTTAGCTATGGCTAGAGTTGCTCACAGAGAAGGATATCCTGAAATCGGTTTATACTGGGAAAAAGCTGCTTGGGAAGAAGCTGAACACGCTGCTAAATTCGCTGAATTATTAGGTGAAGTTGTTACTGACAGCACAAAGAAAAACCTGGAAATGCGTGTTGAAGCTGAAAACGGCGCTACTGCCGGTAAATTTGACTTAGCAAAACGTGCTAAAGCTGCTAACCTTGACGCTATCCATGACACAGTTCATGAAATGGCCAGAGACGAAGCTCGTCACGGTAAATCTTTCGAAGGTCTCTTAAAGAGATACTTCGGTTAATCTATAATATAAATCCTCCGCTGACAAAAGGTTGTTGGATTAAGCATATTCTTTTTAGAAAAAGACTTAATTCAGCAGCCTTTTTCTATTTTTCATAAATTTCTTTTTTATACTTGACTATTTTAATCCAATATGATAGTATAATATCAATAACAATTACTATTATTTAATTCGTCAGTTGTTTTTCTGGCAGAAAGGAGAATATATGGCTACTTTGAAATACAGCCGACAAAGAGAATGTATTCGGGAATATGTTCAAAAATGTAAGGAACACCCTACTGCAGACCAAGTGTATGCTGAAATTAAACGTGAATTTCCAAATATCAGTCTGGGAACTGTATATCGTAATCTGTCACTTTTAGTGGAGCTCGGTGAAATTGCAAAGATTTCTACCGGAAACAGCCCTGACCGCTTTGACTGCAATACGAAACCGCACAGTCATTTTATCTGCACACATTGCCATTGTATACAGGATGTGGAAAACAATGAGTTCGACTGTATGGTAAAGAAAGTTGCTGCTAATATTGATGGAAGAATAACGGACCAGACTACTACTTTTTATGGATTATGCAATGACTGTTTAAATGAAAAAGAATTATTAAAAAGTAGTTGACAAATATAGTCAAGTATGTTAAATTAAAATAGTAATCATTACTGTTATTACTTTAAAAAAACCTGGCAATGCCAGATTTCATAGCAAAAATTATTTAAATGAAAAGGAGATTATTATTATGAAAAAATTTGTATGTAGTGTATGTGGTTATGTTCATGAAGGCGATGCAGCTCCTGAAAAATGTCCAGTTTGTGGCGTAGGCGCTGAAAAATTTGTAGAACAGTCTGAAGAAAGAAGCTGGGCTGCTGAACACGTTGTAGGTGTTGCTCAGGGCGTTAGCGAAGACATCTTAGCTGATTTAAGAGCAAACTTCGAAGGTGAATGTTCTGAAGTTGGTATGTACTTAGCTATGGCTAGAGTTGCTCACAGAGAAGGATATCCTGAAATCGGTTTATACTGGGAAAAAGCTGCTTGGGAAGAAGCTGAACACGCTGCTAAATTCGCTGAATTATTAGGTGAAGTTGTTACTGACAGCACAAAGAAAAACCTGGAAATGCGTGTTGAAGCTGAAAACGGCGCTACTGCCGGTAAATTTGACTTAGCAAAACGTGCTAAAGCTGCTAACCTTGACGCTATCCATGACACAGTTCATGAAATGGCTAGAGACGAAGCTCGTCACGGTAAAGCTTTTGAAGGTCTCTTAAAGAGATACTTTGGTTAATCTATAATGTAAATCCTCCGCATAGCAAGAGGCAGTCGTTGAAATTCAACGGCTGCCCTTTTTTGTTAATGTCTTTCTTTAAAATGACAAAATGCTCCCAGCATTCCTGCTTGATTTTTATTTTTAGCAAATTCCAGACAGGTATATCTAGCTACAGAAGGCAAAAGATATTTATCCAGACTTATCCTTATCCTGTCTTTCAAATATTCTTTTTGAGCCATAATCCCTCCACCCAATACCACGACTTCGGGATTTACTACATAGCAAATGTTGGCAATTCCCATCCCCAGCACGTCACACATTTCCTCAATGGCACGAACACAATCCATATCACCCTTCTTTGCATGTTCAAACACATATTTTCCGTCAATACTTTCCGGTGATATACTTTTATATTCTGCTGTCTTTTTTACAAGAATACTGCTGGCGCCCATATCCTGAAACTCTCCGCCCGGAAGGTGCATATACCCTACTTCACATCCGCTTCCGGAAAATCCGTGAAACACCTTTCCGTCTATAAGAATTGCACCGCCTATTCCCGTTCCTATGGTTAAGCAAACACTGATTTTACTTCCCTTTGAAGCTCCATTAAAATTTTCTGCTAATCCTGCACAATTTACGTCATTTTCCACTTCACACGGTAAATGAAATCGTTCTTCCAAAATTTTCTTAATTTCTGTTCCTGTATAATCAGGAATTAACGGAGCTGCATAAGTAATTTTACCATTTTCACAGTCTACCATGCCTGCTGTTGACACACAAATCCCTTCCGGTTCATATTCCTGTAAAAATTTCTCCACAATCGCTTCCGCTTTTCTCATAATTCCCGGACCACCGTATTTCATGGCTTCTGTAGGCATTTCTCCGGTAACAAGAAAAATCCCGTCTTCTTTAATTATACCGTATTTTATGGAAGTCCCGCCAATATCAATACATATATATGTCTTCATAATGCCAGCTCCTTTTCTTCCCTATTATCTATATCTTCTACAGATATTTTTCTTTAACAGCATTTACCATATCTGCTGCCTCTTTTGCAATCATTTTATCTGCTTCCTGTAAATTCTCCAAAGGAAGACGAACGCCGCCCAAGTCCAGATTTTCATTAATACGAAGAATTTCTTTTGCAACTGCATACATATTTGCATGACTGGAACACATCTTGTAAATAATCTCATTAATATCATACTGGAGTTCTGTTGCCTTTTCGCATTCACCTGCTGCAATCATATCATTTAATTTCAAGAATAACTCAGGCATTACACCATAAGTTCCTCCAATACCTCCATCTGCTCCAATAGCTCGTCCTGCTACAAACTGTTCATCCGGTCCGTTAAATACTACAAACTCTCCTTTTGCCTCTTTTCCCGTTGCCTTAAACATCTGAATATCCTGTGTAGGCATAGAAGAATTTTTTACAGCCACTATCCTAGGATTTTTCATCATTTCAGCAAACAAACTCATAGTAAGAGCCGTTCCTGCTAACTGAGGAATATTATAAATAATAAAATCTGTATTTGGCGCTGCTTCGCTGATTGCATTCCAGTATGCCGCAATTGAATACTCCGGCAAACGGAAATAAATTGGAGGAATGGAAGCAATAGCATCAACACCTACACTTTCAGAATGTTTTGCCAATTCTACGCTGTCCTTTGTATTGTTACATGCAACATGATTGATAACTGTCAGTTTCCCTTTTGCAACTGCCATTACATTTTCAATAATAATTTTACGTTCTTCTACACCCTGATAAATACATTCTCCTGAAGAACCGTTTACATAAACTCCCTTTACACCTTTGTCAATAAAATGCTGTGTCAATGCACGAACTCTTTCAGGACTTACATTACCTTCTTCGTCATAACAAGCATAAAATGCCGGAATAATTCCTTTATATTTTTCTAAATTTGCCATTTTATTTTCCTCCTTAAAATTTCACTTTAAATTTCTGCTTTTTTCATTTCTTCTGTAAAAGACTTTGTAATTAATTGGGGACGGGTAATAATAGAACCAACTACAACGCTATAACAGCCCAATTCTACTACATGCCTTGCTTTTTCAGGGGTATTGATATTTCCCTCCGCAATTACACAATGTTTTACATTTTTTAAAATTGTACGAATAATCTCAAAATCATTCTCTTCAATTTTATCTTCCTTACTATGCTCTGTATAACCTACAAGAGTTGTTCCGATAAAATCAAATCCGAGCTCATCCGCATGCAACGCTTCTTCCACAGTAGAACAGTCTGCCATCAATAATTGATCCGGATATTTTTTGCGAATATCATGATAAAATTCATCTAATGTCAATCCACCCGGTCTTAATTCAATGGTAGCATCAACAGCGATAATTTCCGGTTTCACTTCCATCAGTTCGTCTACTTCTTTCATAGTAGGTGTAATATAAACTTTACTGTCATCATAATCACGTTTCACAATTCCAATTACCGGAAGGTCTACATTCTTTTTAATTTCCAGAATATCTTCTTTCGTATTGGCGCGAATTCCTTTTGCTCCTCCTTCTTCTGCTGCTTTTGCCATTCTTCCCATAATAAAAGAGGAATGCAGCGGTTCATGAGGTAATGCCTGGCAAGATACAATTAAATGTCCTTTAAGCTGCTCCAACTTTTGTTTCATAATTTTCTCCTTTTCAGTACTCAATTTTGACTCAATCTTCCACTGCTACTTTAATCACACATTTTTTTAATCTGCGATCATCACCTGCCGCTGCACTGGGAAGATGAGGTTCTTGTGCCATACATACAATAAATCTTCCCGGTCCCATAATCATCCGCGCACTTTTTTCTGCTGTACAGCTTCCGAAATCTCTTTCTTCTGAAAACGGTTCTTTTTCCGTAAATTCACCAAGACCGATAAGAATTAGTTCTGTACCTTCAACGTCAATCTGAATATCCATATATTTTTTATGAATTTCAAAACTTAATTCTTCCTCATCTTTTGCCTGTACCTCCATAACATTGGCAAATACTTTATCATCCAGAATTTCTGTTTTTCCCAGTGGAAGACTCTTTAAATCTGTTTTTTCCAGAAAATCAATGGCGGTGTCCAGATTAGAAGAAATTCCACGATAACGTGATATGTTTTTTATTTCGTCGTATATCATTTTTGTCTCTCCTGTCACACTTACATATTTCACTTAATTAGCCAACTATTGCCTGTTAATTCATCCAGACTATATTTCTCAAACTTCATAATATTTTTTAAATGAAGCTCGTCTCTTGACCATGAATCATATTTTTCATAATAAATTCCAATATTTCCGTCCGGCAATTCTGACATACAAGAATATGCAAATCCATATTTATCATTATCAATTGAATAGCAATATTTCCATTCTATGTCATATTTATCATATCCTTCTGCCCCTGTATCATTTACAAGACCAACCCATATCTTTCCTCCACGTCTACCATTTGTGGCAGCTGGCTCTGATAATAAAATTGCTGGTTTTCCATCTACAAGCTGACTTGTGCTAATTACGGAAAGCTGTGTACCATAAGATGCTGCTGTCATGCCAGGAACAAATTCCTGCTCTGTCCATGTTGTACCCCCATCAATGCTTGTTATAACACCTATTTTCCCTACACTTGTACGCATATAAGTTTGAAGTGTACCATCCGGTAATTCTACAATTTGTGCTTCTGCAAAAGTTCCACTTCCGCCCAAATCTGTTGTAACATAGTTCCAATTAGCTGCATGATCATCACTATACAGGAATCCAAATTCTGCTGATATACTATTATACATTGTTAATATAATTCTTCCTGCATGCTCACCATTTTTAATCTGCGTTCCTACTCCTGGTCCATATAATGGGACTCTCTGATTATCCTCTTTAAACCTTCCAAGAATTTGCATATCTGACCATGTTTCACCTTCATTATCACTATATTTCATTACAATAAAATTTGTTGGCAAAACTTTAAAATAAGAATCTTTATAGAAGATATTCATATTAACGTCTACATCATTTTTTTCTTCAATCAGTTTTGTTCCTTCAAAATGAACATCATACTGTTTCTGAGTTAAATATTCGCCATTTTTCAGCAAATCATAATCACCATCTACCGAGTACTCTGTAGGCATTCCTGTCCTATCGTCATAGATTATACCATCTTCTCGAATGGTATAATTGTATGTATTAGCTGGATCTTTGTGCCAATGAAGTTTTACATATTTCTCTCCATCCACTGTTTTAAATCCAGAACCGGCAGCTGTATTAGAAAATCCTATTCCAGCAGGCATAGCATCTGCAAACAAGAATAATCTGCCAGTAGTACTATCTTCTACTGTTACTGAATCAATAAAAGAGGCACTTCCATTAATTTGTACATTTTTTCCTACAGAATCTCTTGGCCAGTCTATCGCCTGAGCTGCATAATCATCAAATACTAAAGGAAGTGTTGGAGTGCTCCACGTCTCTCCACTGTCTTTACTTTTTGCAAAAGCTATATCAATATTACTTTTTGCATCATGTGTTCCTCCATATCTGGCATCTGCAGTAGCAACTACTGTTCCGCTACTTAAAGTTAGCAATGTAGGAATTCTAAAATAATTAGAGCTGGTCTCATCTCCTGCATAAAAAATATTTTTTCCATAAGTAGTCTTTCCTGTACTTTCTAGTAGCTCTTCGTCACTCAATGGATTACTATATACTTTTACATTCTTTATAGTTCCCTCAAATGGATAGCCTACTGCTCCATCTCTTATTGTTCCTCCAAGCTGAACGTTATTTACTCCACTTATATCTTTAATAAACTTAAAGTCTTCCTGTTTTAATGTAGCAAGTAATTCTCCATTAGCAAAAATTTTGTACTCCTTCTTCTCTTTATCAGCTTTAAAAGCTACTGTATTTTCTGCTATTTCACCTTTATAGGAACCTCTCAATGCAGCCGGTCGACTTAATGTATATTTAAACACCTCATCCGTGTTTCGTAATTCCATTCCTAAAGCACCTGTATCTGTAATATATAGATGAAAATATCGGTTTCGATTTCCCTTTGTAGAATTTCCTGCACTAATAAGACTTTGATAAGCTTGCGTCCCTGTAGATGTAAATGAAACTATAATTGTTCCTTCTTCTAATGACTGTATCATATCACCACCTGTCTCATTCGTTAAGTCATAGGTATTTCCCTCTTCAATATCAATATTCTCCTTTTCCAATATAAGTCCCTGTGGAATTACAGAAATATTTGCATTATTTTCTTTCTCTCCTGCCCATACATTGTAAGAATATGCTGGTACAATTGTTGAAGTAAGCGTTAATGCCATAAAAACCGCCATAATTTTTTTATTCCGTTTTTTCATTACAAAACCTTCCATTATTTTGAAATTTAAAAGGAGAGAACTTCAACTTTTACTATGAAATGTCCTCTCCTCCTGCCTTATATTTTTATTTTCCTATAATTTCGCTTAATGCTACTTTCCTGTTTTCGAATCTTGACTTTGTACAAGCATCAGCTGTCGCAATAGCTGCTCTCGCTGCTTCTCCTGTCAACAGTGGTCTAAATTCATCAGAAGGTTCCATTCCGTGCATCAATTCATTAAGATATCTCATCTCTTTGTTCATGACTCCTTGTAACCATAATGGAGGTATTTTGTCTGGATTTCCATATTGAATTGCACCATCCATCTCTGTTCCATGATAAATGCTTGTTCTATTATCATCTTCCTCTTTCGTCTCATGAAGTAAGAAATGTTCTTCCTTTCCATCAACCTTTAAAGTACATCCAGCATCAAACATATCCAGTTTAATTGCGCCCTTTGTTCCTTGAATTAACAAATAATGTTCTGGCCAGTGGAAAGCAGACCCCCATTCCATTACTGCGAAACGATTATCAGAAAACTCTGCATTAATAAACAGCATATCATCTTCGTCACCAAAATTTTCACCTACATGAGCCACATTACCGCCTGTCATAGTAACAGCCTCCGGCATACCACCCATAATAAACTGTACACAGTCCAATTCATGAATGTGGTGATATAAATGTCCACCTGATTTTTCTCTAATTTTTTTCCATGATACAGATGGCTGTACATCTTCCCAGCCATTTCTTGCTGAATGACAATATAAAACTTTTCCGATTACACCTTCATTAATCAACTCTTTTGCTCTCTGTACTCCATGGAAAAAGTTCATAATATGTCCTGCCATAAAAGTTACTCTATTTTCGTCACAAGCTCTAACCATTTCATCACAATCTTCATAACTAAGAGCAATTGGTTTCTCACAGAATACATTTTTCCCGTGCTGTGCAGCCTTAATAACTGGCTCTTTATGTAAATAATTTGGTGTAGCAACTACAACAGTATCTACATCTTCTCTCGCTACCAGTTCATCTAACGAAGCTGCTGCATCACAGCCAAGCTCATTAGCAATTTTCTGACCATTATCCGGATCATATACAACTGTTACTTCTGCATCGTCCAATCTCTTTAAAATTCTTGCCAGCTCCGCTCCAAAATAACCTACACCTACTACTCCATATTTTACTACCATAATAAAAATCTCCTTTCACGTTATGTTTTTTATTTCACTGCACCTTCTGATAATCCACCTGCAATTTTATTTTGAATTAAGCAGAAGAAAATAATAGAAGGTATTACTACTAATGCTGACGCTGCCATCATGTCTCCCCAATCAAGGATTTCTGCTCCATCTAAAGAACGAAGAGCCACGGCAACTGTCATTTTTTCTGTGTCGTTAATCAAAATCAAAGAATACAAAAATTCATTCCATGCATTAATAAATGTATAAATAGCTGTTGCAACAATACCTGGTGCAACCAAGGGAAGGACAACTTTTCCGAATACCATAATCTTATTTGCCCCATCTATACGAGCTGCTTCCTCAATTCCAATAGGAACGCTCTTAAAGAACCCTACTAATAACCATACCGCATACGGAATACTAAATGATAAATAAACGATAATTAAACCTACTCTTGTGTTCGTCAATCCCAATTTTGCCATAACAATTGAATACGGAATTGCGAGCAAAATCGGAGGAAATATATATGTTGTCACTAAAAATCTAGACATAACTGCCCCGAATTTAGGAAAAAATCTTACAATTCCATACGCTGCCATAGATGCAATTGTAATTGCAATAACTGTTGTAATCAGAGAAATAATAATACTATTTTTAATATTAGTTATAAATCCCAAATCATTGATAACATGTTCAAAGTAATCTAGAGTCACTGTTTTTGGAAGAAAACCTGTAGGATTTCCTGTCAACTCACCTTTACCCTTAACTGATGAAATCAAAATCCATAAAAGAGGAAATACTGCAATACTCGTCAGAATAAGTAAATAAACATGACATACTGCATTTCCAACTCTTCCCTGTCTACGTTTCATTACTTATCCTCCTTTTCCCAACGTCCGATAACTGCAAAGTATCCAATACAAATTACCATCATAAATATAAACAACAGAACTGTTACTGCTGATGACTGTCCCAGTAACTTTGTTCCCCAACCCATATTGTATGCATATACCGGTACAGTTTCCGTAGAACCTGCTGGACCTCCTCCTGTAATCAGATAAATAATATCAAAGTTATTAAATATCCATACTGTACGAAGAACTACAAGAAGTCCCATAACAATTTTAATATGAGGAACTGTAATATAAAGAAATGACTGCCATTTTTTCGCACCATCAATTTCGGCTGCCTCGTATTGATCTTGTGGAACTGTTTGCAATGCTGACAGTACATTAACCATAATCATTGGTGCTCCAAACCATATATTTATCAAAACTAATACCACAAACGCTAACGTTTTTTCTGTTAAAAACTGAGGTATTTCATCGCAAATTCCTAGTTGTACTAAAAGATTTGGCAAAATACCATATACACCATTTAATATCCATTTCCATGAAAATGCGATAACAATAGATGGAAATGCCCACGGTATAATCAATAAAGTTTTATACACACCTTTTAAATGCTTTACCCTATTCAATGCCAACGCTGCAGTAAATCCTACTAAAAGTTGACCCACTAAAGAAAAAACCGTCCATTTTAATGAGTTAAAAAATGAACTCCAAAATGCTTTGTCTGTAAGAATTGTTATGTAATTGTCGAATCCTACAAAGCTGTAAGTTGGTCTTATTAAGTTCTTGTTTGTAAAACTATAAAAAATACTTGAACAAATAGGATAAAGAAATAAGGCACATACAACAATAATCGCTGGTAATACAAATAACCATCTTGTTAAGTCTCTATTTTTCATATGCTTCATGTGTGTTATCTCCTTTTAGAGGCTGTTGCTATAAATTATATTATGGCAACAGCCTCACTTTATTTTTATTGTGCAGCAGCCTTAAATAATGTATTTAATTCCTCTTCTGCTGCTTTCGCTGCCGTCTCAACATCAGTACCATTAGTAATGATATCTTGGAACATTTCTTCTATAACATGCTGATTTACAATTAATCCAGCCTGAAGATTTGGACCATGTTCAAATCCAATTGCTGTTCCCCCTGGTATCTGAGAACTAATAACTTCTTCTGCATGTTGGAATTGCTGAATAGTTTCATTATTTTTGTATGCATCTAAATCTTCAATACCAGAAATAGATGGAAGCATACCTACCGGCTGGGATGCCAAGAAATCTAAGTAATTTTCTTCCTCATACAGAGTTTTAATAAATTCTTTACAGATATCAGGGTGTTTTGAATTTTTCCATACTACAATCGGCTGATTAGAAGTTGTAATTCCCTTTTGTTCACTTCCGTCTATAGTAGGAATTGGATAACAATCTACATACTGTAATAAATCAGGAGAGTTCTGCTGAACACCACCGATCTGGAAACCAGAGTTAAAGTCAAATGCTGTTTTTCCTTGGTAATATAAAGTTGCCTGATCTAAAACGTCATAATTTACAGAGTCCTTTGGTGAACAATCTTCATAAACCTTCAACCAGTAGTTAATTCCCTCAATTGCCAAATCACTAGTCAAGTTTGCTGTTAAGTCATCATTCAAAAGGCTTCCACCACCGCTTCTAACATAGAAATTTAAGAAGTTTGTCGCCTGAAAATCGTTAGAACCACATGGGAATGACAATCCATAAATTCCATCTTTTGTAAGCTGTTTAGCTGTTTCATATAATTCATCCCATGTTTTAGGTACTTCTAATCCATTTTGTTCCAGCAAATCCTTTCTCACCCACATAACCATTGCATGGGAATATAATGGAATAGAATAATTATTACCATCCACAGTACCTTCGTTTAATGCATTTTCTGAAAATTTATCTCTTCCAATATCATCAATTAAATCATTTAAAGGAACTAATGCATCTGAGTTAATCATTTCTGTTACATGACCAACCAAAGCTGTACTCATATCTGGCACGTTTCCTGAAGCAAGTCCTGTTGTCCACTTTGTATAAAAGTCATTCCAAGAAAAGGTTTCTATTTTGATATTTACCTTTGGATTTTCTTCCATAAACTTATCTGCTGCTGCCTGGATGGTATCTAATCTTCCTCCCTGTGTAAAGGAATGCCAAAATGTAATATCACCTTCCAGCTCTCCGTCTGCATTCACAGAACTCTGCTCTTTTCCTTTATCCTTACTTCCAGAGTCACCTCCGCAACCTGCAAAAGATCCCAATGCCAAAATTCCTGCTAATAATAACGCTAGTTTCTTTTTCATAAAATCTAACTCCTTTCATCTATAATTTTACGTTCCTTTTTATAACGCTTTCCACATATCCCGTTCTTTTTTTGTGGATTTCGCTTTTGATAATGAAATTTTACTTCTTTTTTTTAGACAATACCACAGAATATCCATTTATTAGTAGCACAAAACAACACTTTTTATTCCACATCTGTGTATTCTTTATTTTTTAACAAAAAAATCTCTTTTCTATTGTTTCAGAAAAGAGTTTTTTGGTTATTTTGTATAATTACTAAAGGTTCGGCCAAATAAAACCATACATTTTTATATATTTTCCCTCACTTTATAGGATTATTCCGCACTATTCCTTGGATACTTTTCTATATTGATTAGGAGTTACACCAAAATATTTTTTAAATACGCGGATAAAGAAATTAACATCTTCATACCCAACACTATATGCTATATCGCTAACACTTTCTGCTGACAAAAGTAACCTTCTCCCTGCAACAGTCATTCGCATATCTCGTAAATATTCTCCCGGGCTTTTTCCCGTTTGCTCTTTAAAGAGCTTGCGAAATCTTGTTTCTCCTAATCCAGCCATTTCACAAAGTCTAGCTGTAGTATATGTTTCTGTGGGATGTAGCACCATAAAATCCACCACAGAACGAATTCTTTCATCCATACGCTCTGTTCCTGAATTTAAAGAGTTTTCTTTCCTCCATACCTCTCTTTTCAAATGTGCATTGTCCTTTCCTACTCTTTCAATAATCTTTCCAATCAGTAATTCCAAATATCCTCTGACTAAGAACATGCGCTCTGCCCCTTCTAAATGTATGGCATCATAAATTTTTTCAAAATATTCCTTTTCTCCCCTATCTTCTAAAACATCCGGCATTTCATAATAATCTTTCAAAAAATCTCCGCCATCATAGTACACAGACGTATTAAAACGAATACTCATAAAAGAAAAAGTACTCCCCAGTGCATGGCAGGATAACTCACATCCTCTTGGAATATACACTACTTGATTTTTTTCTACAGTAATCTCTTTTCCATCTATAATAAAGATTGCCTTTCCGGCTGTAATGTACCGCAACATACTATATGGAATTTTGCTTTCTGGCATATACCACTCTCCGCCAAAAGAATACTTATCCACATATAAAAAATTAATCCGTACTCCTTCGATATATGTTTTTTCTGTCTTTACTTCATTTTTTTTCACATTATCCCTCCGTATTCTTTTAGTCATTTGATAACACCAATTATACCCTTATTGTTTAAATTTGTGAATTATTTCTCTGTTTAAAAGTAGCCATTAGAACAGTTTAAATATTCATTTTAAACAGTTGATTTCCCTCTCTCATCTCCTTATAATAAAAATATAAATAAACGAAAAGGGAGAATTCACTATGATTATAAAAAATGGTTTTGTATTTCAGGAAGACGGTACCTTCCTGCAAAAAGATTTATATGTAGAAAATGACAGAATTGTAGCTTCAGAAGCAGAAGTAACAGATAAAACAGTCATTGATGCCTCCGGTTTAAAGGTTATTCCAGGTCTTGTAGATGTGCACAGCCATGGTGCAAAAGGTCATGATTTCTGTGATGCAGATCCAGAAGGCTTAAAAGTTATTTTACAGTACGAAAAAGAACACGGTATTACTTCCTACTGTCCTACTTCCATGACACTTGCAAAAGACCAGCTTATGGATATTTTTGCTACTGCTACGAAAGTAGAGCCATCCAAAGAGCTTGCTCATATTATCGGTGTAAATATGGAAGGACCATTGATTGATATTAAAAAGAAGGGCGCACAGGCAGGAGAACATATCTCCGTTCCTGATGCATCTTTCTTTAGAAAATGCAATGAAGCCTCCGGAAATCAGATTAGACTGGTTACATTGGCACCAAATGTAGACAAAGCCTTTGACTTTATTCAGGAAGTGAAAGATGAAGTTGTTATTTCTATCGGTCATACTACTGCAAATTACGAATGTGCAAAAAAAGCTATGGACATGGGTGCGAAACACGTAACTCATTTATACAATGCCATGCCTCCATTTGCTCACAGAGATCCAGGTGTTGTAGGTGCAGCTTGTGATACCCCAGACTGTATGGTAGAACTTATTTGCGATGGTTTCCACATTCACCCTGCTACAATCCGTACTACATTTAAGATGTTCGGTGATGAACGTGTTGTCCTTATCAGTGACTCCATGATGGCAACCGGTATGCCAAATGGTAAATACGAACTTGGGGGACAGGAAGTTACTATGACCGACTGCTTTGCAGCTCTTTCTGACGGCACAATTGCAGGCTCTGCTACAAACCTTTTTGACTGCATGAAAAAAGCTATGGAGTTTGGAATTCCTGAAGCAACTGCTATCTTTGCAGCTACCAGAAATCCGGCTAAGAGCATTGGCGTATATGACAAAGTAGGTTCTCTTACTGCTGGTAAATATGCAGACATTGTACTCGTAAATGATAATTATGAAATTCAGCAGGTAATCTAATATCTGCAGAAAGGGGCGTTTTATGGATTTCACTGAAGCTTTGCAGTCACGTATTGACACTTTTAAAAGCCAATATCCACTGCCCGACTCACTAAAGGCAAGACTTGTAGAACCTTCTATGCCTTTTTATGGAACAAAAATTCTCACACAGGCAGTTACTGCTTTATTAGAGGGCGAAAATCTGCTGCTATGTGGAGATAAAGCAACAGGGAAAAATATACTGGCTGAAAATCTGGCATGGATTTTCGGCCGTCCCACCTATAACATTTCTTTTCATGTAAACACAGACAGCAGCAGCCTCATCGGAACAGATACTTTTAAAAATAATGAGGTTACTTTAAGACAGGGACCTATTTATCAATGTGCTGTTTCCGGCGGTTTTGGTATTCTGGATGAAATCAATATGGCAAAAAATGATGCGGTAGCTGTGTTGCACGCAGTTTTGGATTACCGCAGAATTATGGACGTACCTGGTTATGAAAAAATTGCCCTTCATCCTGCCACACGTTTCATTGGTACTATGAATTATGGCTACGCTGGAACAAAAGAGTTAAATGAAGCTCTTGTTTCCCGTTTTATGGTAATCAATATGCCTCCACTTTCTATGGAACGTTTAGAACAGATTTTAAGAAATATCTTTCCTCACATCAAGCCAGATGCCCTGGAACAATTCTGTGGTCTGTTTTTAGACTTACAGTTAAAAGCAAAAAATGGAGAAATTTCCACAAAGGCAGTAGATATGCGTGGGCTTATCGGTGCCCTTCGCCTGGTTCATGGTGGTCTAAGTCCAATGGAAGCTGTGGAAATGGGTATTATTAATAAGAGCTTTGACAATTTTGAACGTGAACTGATTAGCGATATTGTTGTGACTCGTATCCCTGATACATGGAAAAGCGGTGATGTGTTCTAATGAAAGAAAACATGATGGAAAACAGACTGCAAAATCTTCTGTGGACAGTCAGTGAGGACTATAACTGCGATGTAAAAATCAATCCCGCAGACTTGCAAAAATCTCCTGAAATTGCTTTCTACAATATGGTTTTGCAAGGCGCTTTCCAAAAATATTTTGATGCCGATTTTTTTGAAACTTATATAAAAAAGAAAATACAATATGGAGCAGAACCTTCTGTTCTTACCCTGATTTCCAAACTCTGTATCGACAGTGCAGTTTCCTTAAAAATCTGTGCAGAGAGAAAAGGAATTGAAAATATACGAAGAAAAGCTTTCCGGGAAACTCTAAAAAAGGATGCTTTTCGCTTTTCTCATACGGATTGGGATTATCTGGAATATTGCTATTTAGAATTTCAGCTTTACCAAAAAACCATAAATCCCAAGCTGCATCCTTTGCTTTTAAAAATCGCTGCACTTTCTCATGCAAGCTCTGTAAAAGATGTATGCAAATGTATTGATGAAGTCTATCATACTTCTTATGAAAAAGGCTTCGCAGAATATTTTAAAGGTATCAGCAGAGACACTTCCGGCTTGAAATCTGCTGCTGAAGAATCTGATGAAACAGAGGAGCAGGATAACTTAATTTCTGATGAAGATACTGTCAATATTTTCAGCGGCCATGTAGATGCTCAAGATAATGGAAAACAGGATAAATCCAATGTCAGGCTTCTGGCTCTTGATAAACAATCCTCAGAGCATTTGGAAAAGTATATTGAACTGAATTATGGAAAAAGTATTCTTCCGCCCAATGAAAAATCGCGTTTGCAAAAACAAATGTGTACAGGCATACATGAAGACTGCAAGCTCCATATTACAAAAGGTGTCCTACACAATCAGGCAGTAAGTAATGCCAAAACAGATTATGTAAAGAGAATAAAAGAAGAAAATCTTCACGTTTATAAAAAGAATTTTCTTCTCACACGCCAAAACATTTTATCTCTTTCTAATCTGTTAAAAAGAGCTTTACTCACCAGAACAGAACGGGAATTATGTACCAGTGAATACGGCACAATCTGTCCGGAAAAGCTCTGGAATTTAGGTCGAACAGATAATTCCATGCTATTCAAACGGGAGCTTTTACAAGATAATTCTGATTTTGCCGTAGAAGTCCTAATTGATGCCAGCGGCTCACAGCAAAGACGTCAAAGCCTTGTAGCACTTCAGGGATTTATCATCAGCAGGGCTTTAAGCCTTGCCCAAATTCCCCATCGGGTAACAGGCTTTTGCACCTTTGGTTCCTACACTATCTTAAATGAATATCGAGATTACCTGGACAATTCTGACGCTGATGAGAATATTTTTGAATTTTATGGTTCTGCCAACAATCGAGACGGACTTGCTATTCGAGCTGTTGCGGACAGCCTTGATAAACAGCCACAGGAAAATAAAATTCTGATTGTATTAAGTGATGGAAATCCCAACGATATCATCGCCGCAAATTCTCGTCAAAAAACAGAAAAGCAGCCCTATTATCTGGATTTTGCAGTAAAAGACACTGCCACAGAAATTCGCAGGCTGAGAAATCGTAAAATTTCTGTTTTAGGTGTATTTGCAGGCGAAGAAGAAGACCTTCAGTCAGAAAAGAAAATCTTTGGAAAGGATTTTGCCTATATTCACGATATTTCCAACTTTGCTAATATCGTAGGACATTATCTGAAAAAACAAATCACAGACTAGACAAAAAACTTCCGCCACATGGATACCGGACACTTAGTCCTGTCAATGTGGCGGTTCAAAGTTATAATATCACAAAAATTTCTTAATCAGATCTATCTTCTTTTCCCTTTTCAACTGTTTAATCTCATATTCCCTGCGCATAGCTTCCGTCTTGGTCTCAAATTCTTCAAAATAAACCAGCTCTACTGGACATCTGCTTTTTGTATATTTTGCGCCCTTCCCCGCATTGTGACTGGCAATCCTTTTTTCCAGATTGTTTGTCCATCCGGTATAAAAACTGCCGTCGCTGCACTTTACCATATACGTATAATTCATCTTCTTCTCCCGTAAATCTATGTAAGGAACGCCTTGCCCAAAGACATGACGTTCTATATATCAAGCCGCCGATTAAAAAGTATTTTACTCAAACAAGATACTGACTGTAATATAAAATCGGCTGCGGATTTTCTTTCCGCATAGTTTATTATACTCTCCCAGTCAGAATTTGTGAATGATATTCTTTTACGGAAGATACTGCATCGGATCTAAAGAAACTCCATCCTTTGATAAAGCAAAGTACAGATTTGCCCCTTCCTTTGTGTAATATTTTGTAGGTTCACTGATATATCCCAATATACTTCCGGCGGAAACATATTCCTCTGCCTGAAATGGTACGTCTTTTAACTGTCCGTAAACTGCCTGATAGCCATTTCCCATATCCACCGTAACCGTCTGCCCTGTTTCTTCATTATTTACCACAGACACAATTTTTCCGTTGGCAACTGCTGCCACGGGAGCGCCTACTTCTGAAGAAATAGCGATTGCAGGATTGAGCTTATACACATTTAAAGTCGGAAAATAAATTGTATTATCCATATTATAATCCAAAACAACCTGTCCGTTTACCGGCCATTCCATTAAGGAACTCTCTGTAAAGTTAATTTCCGGCGCTGCTGCTGCCTGTGCAGATGTATTTTCTGCCTCCGGTGTAGGTGTCTGCTCCGGTGTTGTTTCCGGTGTCACTGTTTCAGGAGCAGTCTCCTCTGTGCTCTCCGGTGTACTGTCTTCCACTTCTCTTGTACCCTCTACATCTGTGGTATTTACATCCTGTGTTTCTTCCTCTGTCTCTTCTCGTTCCTCTGTTTTTATTGCCTGGTCAACAATATCTTCCTCGTTCTCCTTAACAAATTCTTTCTCATTTGCTCTGCTCTTACTCCCGGACTGGTAAACAGCCACACAGGTAACTACCAGAGTAAGTGCCAGTAAGCTTCCCAGTGCTACACGAATTTTTCCTTTTTTACTCATATTTTTCACCTCTGCCTTAGTGGGCTCATCCGCCCCTTTCTTGTTTTCAAATATAGGATTACCAGAAAAGCAGAAGTTATACATCTTTTCATTTTTCTTTCTCTATTTCCATATCAGGAAAAAAATATCCCAATATCTGCTCATAATTTTTTCCTTCTAATGCCAGATTGTGAGCCGTATACTGGCTCATTCCCATTCCATGTCCGATACCTTTACATAAAAAACGCACTTCCCCTTGACTGCTTTGCACGCTAAAGCAAGAGGAAGGCAAATCAAGCACCTCTTTTATCCGTTCTCCCTGAAACGCCTGATTTCCAATCTGAATTTCCATAACATACCCTGCACTGTCTGTTTTTGTTATTTCGATTTCTGCCTCTGCTGTTATGGAAAAAGCAGGATAACTTTTTTTAATCTTCTCTTCCAACTCCTTTAAAGAAAAATAACAGCCCTCTACATACAGAGGACTGTCTATATCTTTCGGTGTTTCCACTGAGGGTATGTAAGCAAACTTTTCACCCAGAATTTCTTCTCCGCTTCTGGTTTTACCCTGACTGAGAGGATGATAAGGAAGCTCTCTTTTCTCCTTTTGAAATACAAGAACTTCTCCCTCGGTATGAACAGCTGCCTCCTGAAACCTCCGAAATTGTTTCAGTTCTTCCCCGCTCATACTTTTTTTCTTTAAATAATCAGCCGCTTCCCGAATATCCTTCATGGCTTCTTCTGATTTCATTTTTAAAGATAAATTCGTTCTCTCAATCACTGTCTGCGCTTGAATTGCTTCTTTCTCATATCCCCAGTCAATATGAGCCGCTGTTAAAATCGGAATATATTCTTCCAAATCCGTCTGCCGGCTTAACGGACACGCCTTTCTGCCCGAAATAATCATAGTCAAAAGATACGGCAATACCAAAAACAACACTGCAAGTAACATACCTGCGTCTTTTTCTTTTTTCATAAAAATACAAAACCTGCATTTTCTTACTTGTATTATATGTCGTCTTTGGCTATTCTATCCCTTTTTCACAATAAACGCAGGAATTGGAGGATTATTTTCCCTGTTATAATAGCTGTTGACAATCACAACATACTTTCGGCTGTTCAGCTTCTTTAAATACTCTAAAATTCGATTTTTTTCTTCAAATCCCGTATCTCCTCCGCTGTAAATGCAAAGTGCCATCACACCGCCTTTTTTCAGCAGTTCAAGACCTTTTTCAATAGCTTTTACGCTAGTATCTGCCTTTGTTGCCAGATTGTGGTCGCCTCCCGGCAAATAGCCGAAATTAAAATAAATGCCGTCTACGCTTCCTGCTTCTGCATATTCATCCATGTTTTCATGACTGTCCAGATAAAGCTTTGCCCTGTTTTCCACATTGTGCTCTTTTAAAAGCTTTGTTGTACACATAATTGCCTTTTCCTGCACATCGAAAGCCAGAACTTTTCCACTTTCTCCCGCCAATTCACATAAAAACAACGTGTCATATCCATTTCCCATGGTTGCATCAATATACAACCCATTCGGATTTACCTGTAACTGAAACAGCTCATGACTCCACTCTGTAATCTGATAAGATTTCATACTTATTTTTCGCTAGCCTCCAATGCCTGTGAAAGGTCTGCGATAATATCGTCAATATGCTCAATTCCTACTGAAAAACGGATCATTCCCGGTGAAACTCCTGCTGCAACCAGCTGTTCATCATTCAACTGTCTGTGAGTATGGCTTGCCGGATGCAATACACTTGTCTTAGCATCTGCCACATGCGTAACAATAGAAGCCAGCTTCAGGCTGTCCATAAATTTCACAGCAGCTTCTCTTCCCTTCTTCAATTCAAAAGAAATAACCCCGCAAGTTCCCTTTGGCATATATTTCTGCGCTAAATCATGATATTTATCCTGTGGAAGTCCCGGATAATTCACCTTTCCAACCAACGGATGTGCGTCTAAATACTCCGCAACCTTCTGTGCATTATAGCAATGTCTTTCCACTCTTAAAACTAATGACTCCAGCCCTAAATTTAAGATAAAAGAGTTCATAGGAGAAGGAACAGAGCCTAAATCACGCATAAGCTGTGCATTAATTTTTGTAATATAAGCAGCTTTTCCAAACTGTTTTGTATAAACTACTCCATGATAAGACTCGTCAGGAGTTGTCAGTCCCGGGAATTTATCAGCGTGAGCTTCCCAGTCAAAATTTCCGCTGTCTACAATCGCACCGCCTACCTGCGCTGCATGACCATCCATATACTTTGTTGTGGAATGCACTACAATATCAGCGCCCCATTTAAACGGCTGGCAATTTACCGGTGTAGCAAAAGTATTATCCACTACAAGAGGAACACCATGGCTGTGAGCCAGATTTGCCATTTTTTCAATGTCTAATACTACTAAAGATGGATTTGCAATAGTTTCTGCAATGACAGCCTTTGTATTTGGTTTAAACGCTTTTTCCAATTCCTCTGCCGGCGCATCCACATCTACAAAAGTACATTCAATTCCCATCTTTTTCGCTGTTACGCCCAAAACGTTTAAAGTACCGCCGTAAATAGCAGAAGCACAGATTACATGGTCTCCTGCTTCACAAATATTAAAAATAGAATAAAAAATTGCTGACTGACCTGAGGAAGTGAGCACTGCTGCAACTCCGCCTTCCAAATCTGCAATTTTCGCTGCAACTAAATCATTGGTAGGATTTTGACATCTTGTATAAAAATATCCATTGTCCTTTAAATCGAACAATCTGCCCATTTCTTCTGTTGTGTCATACTTAAAAGTTGTGCTCTGATAAATCGGCATCATTCTCGGTTCACCCTTCTTTGGTTTCCAACCGGACTGAATACATTTTGTCTCAATATGATATTCTCTGCTCATCTCTATCCTCTCCTTTTATATAGAATTTTAAATTATTTTTTGTGCCAGCATCACTGCACCCAAGCATACCAACACACTGGCAATCATATAAATTACCGAAAGAACGCCTTTCCCATTTTCCATTAACACATAGCTTTCCAGCGCAAAAGTAGAAAAAGTGGTAAATCCTCCGCATACTCCCGTCTTTAAAAATAAAATCAAAGAGCTGCTTCCTATTCCCTTTTTTGCTGCGAATGCAGAAATACAGCCGATGAGAAAAGCTCCCGCTGCGTTGATAAAAAAAGTGTTCCACGGAAATCCTGATTTATCCTGTACAGGAATGAGGCTCAGTAAATATCTGGCTGCTGCTCCCAGAAATCCTCCCATGCCGACACAAAAACAGTTTAACATAGCTTCTATCTCCCTATCTTCTGTAATACTTTTGTCCAATAAGGATAATTGCCACAAACACTACCAATCCCGCTCCAAGCACTAAAAGCGTCTGCTCAGAACTTAATTTCATGCGTAAAGACAAAAGCTGCAAAATCAATAAATCCAAACCCATGACAGAAACTGCTCCGCCTATGGTCATCATAAACTTTCTCTCATTTTCAGGTGAAACCCCACTGGCAAAGCGTTCTCTTATCATAGACGGTTTACCTTTCACAGCAAGAAAAATTCCCGCCAAAATAATGACTGCTGCCAGAACAATCAATACAATCTGTTGCTGCGTCATCTTACTTCCTCCTCCATTCCCTGTTTCTCATATTTTTTTAATACAACTTTAAACCATAGCGGTAAAATTGTTCCTTTAAACACACAGGATAAGCTCAATGCCCACCAGACGCCGTTTAATCCCAAGCCCGTAGCAGATAAAATCATAGCTGCCGGAATTCTAAAGGCATTAAACAAAATTCCCGTAACAGACGGAGGCACAGTCTTTCCAATTCCCTGAAACGCCCCTGTGGCAGCGCCTTCTAGACACATAAAAATTTCCGAAATTCCTATAATTCTTAAATAATCCACTCCCATTGGAATAACATCCGGTTCTTTAATAAATATTTTAAAGAAAAATTCCGGAAATACCCACAAAAGCAATGTAGTAATTACACCCCACACCGCCATAATTTCAATGGCTTTTCGATATCCCTTCTTAATACGCTTCTTTTTCCCTGCACCATAGTTCTGTGCAATAAAAGCATTTACTGCTGTGGAAAAGCCTCCTGCCATCATCCATGAAATAGACTCTATCTGGCTTCCTACCTTCTGAACCGCAACTGCCGCATCTCCCCAGCCTGCAATAAAGCGAGCAATTACCATAGAAATCATAGACATCAGCGCATCCTGCATAGCAGAAGGAAGACCTATTTTTACAATTTCTCTGATATGTTGCTTCGGTGTTCTTACACACAAATGAATTCTCCCAAAAATAATTGGCTCTCTCCATACTGCTCTTAAATAAAGAACAAATACAATTATCTGTGCGAATACTGTTGCAAAAGCCGCTCCTGCAACTCCCATTCCTTTTAACGGACCAATGCCGAAAATCAAAAGTGGGTCCAAAATCAGGTTAATCACCAGCCCTACCGTAGTAACCCGAAAGGTAGTGACCGTATTTCCCATCGCAGCCAAAATACCTCCGATAACCTGATCTAAAAAGGAAAATACAATCAATCCGCAGGTAATCATCAAATAAACTCTCGCATCCCATATAACATCCGGACTGTTCAAATTAAAAAATCCAATCAACTGCTTATTCAAAAGCAAACTGATAATTCCATACAAAACACCCAGAAATGCTCCCATACGAAGAGCTCCTCTGGCAAACTCGGCTCCTTCTTCCGGATTTCCCGCACCCAAACGCTGTCCTACACTTACCTGCCCACCTATTCTTGGTATCATTGTAAATCCATTTGCCAGCCACATAAACATACCGGCTGCTCCAACTGCTGCTACCGCATTGCTTCCCAATCTTCCAATCCATATCATATCCACCAGATTGTATCCCATCTGAATAAAGGAAGTTCCCATGATAGGAAAAGCCAGACGGGCAAGGGTTCCCGCAATTGATCCTTCTAATAAATCAATCTTTTTTCTCATGTCCTTTTTCCTCAAATTCTGTCATTACTTTACTATCTTACCAAACTCTGAAAGAACCTGCAAACACTAATTTTTATCTGCAAAAGTCTCTTTTCAACTACCCCCAACTATGATACCCTTTAATATATAAAATTAAAGAATAGAGGACGCATTATGAAAGAGAAAATATACACCATTCCACTAATGGACGCATTTCATGCAAATGATGAATGTCCATTCTGTTTTATTGAAAGAAATCTGGAACAACACGCTTTGGACTTTGTCTTGGGACAAGGCGCTTCCTACATGGAAGACGACATACGGGCAGAAACCGATAAAATGGGATTTTGCCGAGACCACTATAAAAAGATGTTTCACTATGGCAACCGTCTTGGTACCGGACTTATTCTCACCACACATTTTAAAAAGAAAAATGAAGAATTGCAGCAACAAATAAAAATGTTTTCTCCAAAAAAGGCATCTATGCTGGGACATTTTAAAAAGGCAAAATTAAATCCCGATAACCCTCAAACCTCTTTGGGCACTTGGGTAAAGGAACAGAATAACTCCTGTTATATCTGTGATTATTCCAAGAATACTTATGCCAGATATTTAGATACCTTTTTTGAACTCTATCGTAAAAATAAAGAATTTCAGGAGATTTTCAAAAACAGCAATGGCTTCTGCCTTCCTCACTTCGGTGATTTAGTAGAAACAGCTGAAGAATTATTGTCTGACAAAGAAAAAGCTGAATTTTACCCACAATTATTCTCTTTAATGACAGAAAACTTACAGCGAGTTACCGATGATTTAGCATGGTTCTGTGACAAATTCGATTATAAAAACAAGGATGCTGACTGGAAAACCTCTAAAGACGCAATACAGCGGGGAATGCAGAAATCCGCCGGCAGCTATCCTGCCGATCCTTTCTATCAATCCGAAAGATAAGAAATTCAAAAGCATTTATAAAAAAAGAATAAATGAAAACTTCTCTTTTTCATTTTTCTTTTAGTATTTTGTCATAAATTAGCCTTATTTACATAGTATAGTATAACTTGTAAAAGCCAATAAGACTTTTTTCAAAATCTTTTTCTTTTCATATTACTGGCAAGCCTATTGCCAGTAACTCCTTCTTTTTTATGAAATGAACAAGAGCAGAAATCTATCCCCCTCAGATTTCTGCTCTTGCTTTTTTTATGTAAAAATTAGTCTGCACTGTAAAATCCTTCTGTAAAAATCTCACTGTTACAAACAAATATGATATTCTCCGTTTTTTTCTTTTCTTCACATTTCTTTTATCATTTCATCACAAATTCATCACATTTACCCTTTATAGTATAACTTGTAAAAGCCGATAAGACTTTTTCAAAAATCTTTTTCTTTTTCATATTGCCGGAATAAAAACCGGCTCTCCTTCTTTTTAATATTTAAAAATATTAAAAAAGAAACCAGAACCAACCTTCCCCCCTCATTGGTTCTGGTTCTTTTTTATTGTCTGCCTTAACTACTTTCCGATAAAAAGCTGGACCCAATTCATTCTTCCGTTCTTATCTACATAATACCCTACACCTATATGTGTATATGGACCCATAATGTTCTGACGGTGCCCTGGACTGTTCATCCACCCATTCATAACCTGCTCAGGTGTCCTTTGTCCCGCTGCAATATTTTCTCCGCACATCCAATATTCAATACCAAATTCCTGCAAAACAGTAAAACATGATGTTCCATCCGGACGAGTATGTGACAAATTTTGCTCTAGCTCCTTTGCACGCACACCGGCTGCCTCAGCAAGTTCATAATCATATTCTAAAGGTTCTAATCCATTTGCAGCACGCTCTTTATTTACAATGTTGGCAACTTCCATTTCATAAACTATGGAAATATCTTTCACCCATTTTCCATCAGGTCCTACATAATACCCATCAATCCAAGTATTCGTTGCCATTGCTCCGCTTTCGGTTAAATAGTAATCACCTATCCATCTATTTGATGCCATTGCTCCATCACTATAAAGATAATACCATTTTCCCCATATCTCCTGCCAACCTGTTTTCATATAACCGTTTCCATCAAAATAGTACCAGTATCCGTCTATAAACTCCCAATTATTTGTTGTATAGCTTCCGTCTCCATGACGATACCACCAGCCATACTCTGTATTTATCCATTGATTTCTTTTCCACTGACCATCAGAGCCTACATAATACCCATCAATCCAAGTATTCGTTGCCATTGCTCCATTTTCGGTTAAATAGTAATCACCTACCCATCTATTTGATGCCATTGCTCCGTCACTATAAAGATAATACCACACTCCATTAATTTTCTGCCATCCTGTCAGCATATATCCATTTCCATCAAAATAATACCACTTTCCACTAATTGATTTCCATGTATTAACCGGATAACTTCCATCATCCTCCTGATACCACCAGCCCGAGCTATTATACTCCCACTGAGCTGCTTGTACTTCTTTATTGCCTACAACTATACTTCCCATAAAAAGCAATGCTGCCGCAAATAATTTTACTCTTTTGTTTCTCATACTGCTTACCTCCTCTTTCATTTAAACTAATTTTACTAAACATCCTATGGATATACAAGAGTGAGATAAAAATGAGATATCGAGTATTTTTATTTCATAGAGCAAATTTTTCTATAAAACAAAAAACAGCCTAAATCCTTATCTTAAGGACTTAGACTGTTTTAAAACAGTGAAGCATCGGGGATTCGAACCCCGGACAACTTGATTAAAAGTCAAGTGCTCTACCGACTGAGCTAATGCTCCATATTAAATGCCCAGAGCCGGAATCGAACCAGCGACACGAGGATTTTCAGTCCTCTGCTCTACCAACTGAGCTATCTGGGCATGAGTAGCGGGGACAGGATTTGAACCTATGACCTTCGGGTTATGAGCCCGACGAGCTTCCAGACTGCTCCACCCCGCGATATACTATTTTACAATAAAATCTATAATAAATCTTATTGCTAAGCCGATGATCGGACTCGAACCGATAACCTGCTGATTACAAATCAGCTGCTCTGCCAATTGAGCCACATCGGCATATAATGGGCGATGGTGGATTCGAACCACCGAAGGCGTTGCCAGCAGATTTACAGTCTGTCCCCTTTGGCCACTCGGGAAATCGCCCATATTAACTTTTTAAAATAAATGGGACCTACAGGGCTCGAACCTGTGACCCTCTGCTTGTAAGGCAGATGCTCTCCCAGCTGAGCTAAGATCCCATAAATTTTCATTTACTTTCAAATGAAAGTAAACGACCCAGAAGAGACTCGAACTCTCGACCTCCGCCGTGACAGGGCGGCGCTCTAACCAACTGAGCCACTGGGCCATACTGAAGATATATACCTTCAAAACTACATATATAAAACGAAACCTTCCAACTGCCGTTCAGCTTAGTCCGCTTAACTTCCTAAGCTATTAGGTCAAGCCCTCGACCGATTAGTAACAGTCAGCTCCATACATTACTGCACTTCCACCTCTGTCCTATCTACCTCGTCGTCTTCAAGGGGTCTTACTTCTTTCGAATGGGATATCTCATCTTGAGGGGGGCTTCACGCTTAGATGCCTTCAGCGTTTATCCCTTCCGGACTTGGCTACCCGGCCATGCTCTTGGCAGAACAACCGGTACACCAGCGGTCCGTCCACCCCGGTCCTCTCGTACTAAGGGCAGCTCCTCTCAAATATCCTACGCCCACGCCGGATAGGGACCGAACTGTCTCACGACGTTCTGAACCCAGCTCGCGTACCGCTTTAATGGGCGAACAGCCCAACCCTTGGGACCTACTACAGCCCCAGGATGCGATGAGCCGACATCGAGGTGCCAAACCACTCCGTCGATGTGAACTCTTGGGAGTGATAAGCCTGTTATCCCCAGGGTAGCTTTTATCCGTTGAGCGATGGCATTCCCACTTAATACCACCGGATCACTAAGCCCTACTTTCGTACCTGCTCCACCCGTCGGTGTCGCAGTCAAGCTCCCTTCTGCCTTTGCACTCTGCGAATGGTTTCCGACCATTCTGAGGGAACCTTTGGGCGCCTCCGATACCCTTTCGGAGGCGACCGCCCCAGTCAAACTCCCCGCCTGGCATTGTCCCACCGCCGGATTACGGCGGCTGGTTAGAAACCCAATATCACAAGGGTGGTATCCCAACAGCGACTCCGCATAGACTGGCGTCCATGCCTCTTCGTCTCCCACCTATCCTGTACATGCAATACCGAGTCCCAGTACCAAACTGGAGTAAAGCTCCATGGGGTCTTTCCGTCCTGGCGCAGGTAACCAGCATCTTCACTGGTATTTCAATTTCACCGGATGCATTGTTGAGACAGCGCTCAAATCATTACGCCTTTCGTGCGGGTCGGAACTTACCCGACAAGGAATTTCGCTACCTTAGGACCGTTATAGTTACGGCCGCCGTTTACTGGGGCTTAAATTCAAAGCTTCGCTTGCGCTAACCTCTCCTCTTAACCTTCCAGCACCGGGCAGGCGTCAGCCCATATACCTCACCTTTCGGTTTTGCATAGACCTGTGTTTTTGCTAAACAGTTGCTTGAGCCTATTCTCTGCGGCCACATCTCTGTGGCACCCCTTCTCCCGAAGTTACGGGGTCATTTTGCCGAGTTCCTTAACAATGCTTCTTCCGTCGGCCTTAGGATTCTCTCCTCATCCACCTGTGTCGGTTTACGGTACGGGTACGATATAAACAATAGCGGCTTTTCTCGACGCATGGCTCACACACTTCCCTACTTCTTTTCGGTCCGCATCACGTCTTCAGATTGCCTGGCGGATTTGCCTACCAGACTCCTACCTCGCTTGCCCCGGGATTCCATTCCCGGGATGTGCTTTCCACACGTGTCCCCACAGTTCTGTTATATCGCAGTACAGGAATTTCAACCTGTTGTCCATCGACTACGTCTTTCGACCTCGCCTTAGGTCCCGACTTACCCAGGGCAGATCAGCTTTACCCTGGAAACCTTAGATATTCGGCCGTAAGGATTCTCACCTTACTCTCGCTACTCATTCCGGCATTCTCTCTTCCATAAAGTCCACAGCTCCTTTCGGTACTGCTTCTTCCCTTATGCAATGCTCCTCTACCAATTCCTTAGAATTCCTCAGCTTCGGTGTCGTGTTTTAGCCCCGGACATTTTCGGCGCAGGACCTCTCGACCAGTGAGCTATTACGCACTCTTTGAATGTATGGCTGCTTCTGAGCCAACATCCTGGTTGTCTTTGAAATCCCACATCCTTTTCCACTTAACACGCACTTTGGGACCTTAGCTGGAGGTCTGGGCTCTTTCCCTTTCGACTATCCAACTTATCTCGTATAGTCTGACTCCCGGTAAGCAATTCTGCGGCATTCGGAGTTTGATATTCTT
>NZ_CP022413.2:0-12500 GCF_002222595.2 Blautia hansenii DSM 20583 | reverse complement strand
CCTGATATAATGGCTCTGTATCAGTCAAATCCGTATATTTGTGCATTGCACCGCAGGAATTTCCCATAGCATGTGTATATTCACAACAGATAAATGGCTTTGTTCGGTCTTTTTCCAAGAACTTTTTAATATTTTCTACGCTTGTATACATTTGACTTTCCATATCACTGGTGTCATTATAACGCCTGTCATGGAATACGCCTTCATAATGTACCAGTCTGGTAGGGTCTTCTTTTTTATAAAATCTGGACATTTCATAAATATCTTTACCGCCATAGGACTCATTTCCGCAAGACCAGATTAGAATAGACGGATGATTTTTATCTCTTTGGTACATGGAATTTACTCTGTCCAGCATCATTGCAAGCCATTTTGGATTGTCCATAGGTACAACCCCTGATTTGTCCCCTGCATACACAGCAGGAGCATCCCATGAGCCGTGGGACTCCAGATTATTTTCTGCAATCATATACAAACCATATTCATCACAGAGTTCATAAATCATAGTTTCATCTGGATAATGGCTGGTGCGGATTGCATTGATATTATTCTGTTTCATGGTCGTAATATCTTTGATTACATCTTCTTTTTTTACATGACGGCCTGTCGCAGAACAAAATTCATGACGATTAACACCTTTAAATACAATACGTTTTCCGTTTAATGTCATGAGATTATTTTTCATCTCAAATCTACGAAATCCTACTTTTTGAGGAACTACTTCCACAACATCTCCATTCTCATTCATTACTTCCAGTAATAAATCATATAGATTTGGTACTTCTGCACTCCAAAGCTTTGGATTTTCTGTTTTTATTACAAAAGTGCTGTCTTCTTCTAATAAATTCTCCTGGCAACAAACAATTTCTTCTTGATGAGATAAAGTAATGCGAACTTTTCCTGCTGCTGAAGCTTTTACTTTTATTTCCAAATCTGCTTTTGCAAAAGTATCATCCAGATAAGTTCTCACTCTTAAATCTGCAATATGAACCTCCGGAATGGTATACAGGTATACATCTCGATATAATCCTGAAAACCGGAAGAAATCCTGATCTTCACACCAACTGCTGCTTGTCCACTTAAACACCTGTGCTGCCAGCTTATTTTTTCCATCTTTGATGTAAGGAGTTAATTCAAATTCAGAAGGTGTAAAGCTGTCTTCACTATATCCTACAAATTCCCCGTTTAACCAAACCGCCAATCCGCTTTCTGCTCCGTGAAAGGATATAAAAATTCTTTTTCCTTTCATATTTTCCGGAACTTCAAAGTATTTTACATAGCTTGCCACAGGATTAAATTCTTCCGGAATTTGTCCCGGCACAATATATTCTTTTCCTTCCCACGGATACTGCACATTGGCATACTGCGGCACATCATATCCTTCCATCTGAATATGAGCAGGCACACGGATATCATCCCATGCTTTACAGCAATATTCCTCTTTTTCAAATCCCTGTATGGCGCTTCTGTAATTTTTTGCATAATGGAATTTCCAAAGTCCGTTTAAACTGTATTTAAAATCTTCCTCTTCAATCTCCATAGCTTCTAAAGATTGATAATATCTATGGCTGGAATGTGCATCTAAACGATTGTCTCTGAAATATTCAGGATTTTTCACCTGATTATAATCAAACGTCTTCATTTCGTATCTCCTTTTCTCTTGCTGATATGTCTCTATTTTACCATTGATATTTCTCCTATTGTATGATATGTTTAGCTAAATAATATAACATTTCGAAACAGGTGATAAAAATGCCCATTTACTTCAGAGACACTCCCTTAAATGAACCATTTACCTTTAATTCCATTGGAAATCATTGGACACAGGAAGCTACCATTCGTCCAAAGGGATATCCTCTCTATCATTATTTGCAAACGGAAAAAGGCTTTGGAAATATTTCCATTCAGGGAAGACATTATACCTTAAAAGAGGGGGAAGGATTTCTCATTGCCCCCCATATAAACCACTCCTACTACGGGGAAACAAATGAGTGGAATACCTGTTTTTTTACTTTTGCAGGAACACTGGAAAGCAATATCGGCAAAATTCTAGGTGGCAGACCGGTTATTTTTACTTCAAAAGAGCAGGGCGTGCAAATTGCACAGATTATTGAAAACACCATAAAAAAATATGAGCATCCTCCTTTAGATGCAAAAGCATTGTCTGTTGACTGTTATCGTCTTCTTATGTTTTTTGCCGATGGTGTATCCACAGAAAATTTTATTCACGAACCGCTCTACCAAAGATATGTTGCTCCTGTTTTAAAGGAAATCGAAAGCAATTATGCAGAAGAACTTACCATTCAGGAATTAAGTCATCAGGTTTTCATTACGCCTCAATATCTCACTCGTCTCTTTCAACGTTTTCTGGGCTGTTCTGCGTATGAATATCTAACGACTTGGAGAATGAACAAGGCAAAAGAGCTTCTTCTCACCTTTCCCCATGCAGAGGTACAGGAAATTGCCAGACAAAGCGGTTTTACAGACTCCAGCCACTTCATTGCCATGTTTAAGAAAACGACGGGAATGACACCCTTGGAATTTCGGAAATTAAATTAAAAGGGTCTGTCGCATTCGACAGCCCCTTTTTATTCGTTTTCTTTTATTACTTTTTCAATTCGTGATTTTACCTCTGCGGCAATCTCCACTGTTTTCATGTCCTTATATTCTTCGTAAAGCATCGGCTTTAAAATATGCACCTGAACGGTAACTCTCTCAATCGACTTTGTATCAAAGGATTTATAAGAGTCGATAAGCGCTATCGGAACAATGGGACATTTTGCCTTTGTGGCGCTTTTAAAGCTTCCACCTTTAAAATCATGAACATTGTTTGGATCCTTTGTCCTTGTACCTTCCGGAAAAATCAGATAATTTCTGCCTTCCTTTACTTCCTTTGCCACCTGAAGGATGACCTGCATGGATTGTCTTACATCATCTCTGTCAATGGCATAAGCCTTCATACACGCAAAGACCTGTTTCAGAAACGGAATATTCTGTACTTCCTTTTTCATAACTACGGAAAATGGTCTCGGACATGCATGCATAATTGCAAGTACATCAAACAGTCCCTGATGATTAGGAAAAAACATAAAACCGTCTTCTTTTGGGATATTTTCCTGTCCATGTACATCAATGGTGATACGTCCGCCTTTAATTGCCCGACTGTCAATAAAACGCAGCATTTTATAACGTTCTTCCTCTGTGTACTTCTCTACGTGCCGTGCGTAATAACACAGTTTAAACCACATAACCGGTACTAAGAGAATATTATATGCTACCATCAAAATTATTCTTTTCACTGTTCTCTCCGCTATTTTACTATTTCCTCAAATTTATTTTGCAGGCTGTTCTCATATTTTGGATTTTTTCTGATAAAAGTCTGGTATGCTTTATCATATTCCTGATAAACATCGCCCTTCATAAATTCGCTGTATTCTTTTCTGGAGTTTTCACTCATTTTCTCGTTTACATCTTTTGCAGGTACAACATAGTATTTTTTATCCTTCTTCTTCACATAATAGAAGGACATCGCCGGTACTTCCAAAGTCTCCTTCTGTTTTTTTACCTTGTAGTCATACCACACATACACCAATTCGTATTTATCGAATTTTCCTAAAGATTTTGATTTTCTAAACTCTACTTTATCTGCTTCGTGTGCCTTAAAATAATCCATATTATAGTCGATTTCCTTCTGAATCTCCTTGGCACACTTTTTATCCGGATTAACACCAAAAGCCTTTTTCACAGCTTCCTCATCCTGATTTTGATAAGCGCTGATTAAGGATTTTACCACTGCTTCCGGGCTTTTGTGGCTGATTTTTGTGCCACACCCGCCCAGCAGCAGGATAGAAATCATAATCATACAAATTATAATCCCTTTTTTATTCTTCATGCTCCCCATATCTCCTACTCGGCGAGGTCTTCTGTCTCTGTATTCTCAGAAATTTCTTCCTCTTTCTCTCTTACCTTTGCAATACTTGCAACCGTAATATCGTCCTTTAAGTCCATAAGTTTTACACCGGAGGTAATTCTGCCTAAAATGGAAATTCCTTCACATTCCAGACGAATGATAATTCCCTCTGTTGTAATCATCATAATTTCATTTTCGCTGTTTACTGCTTTTACACCGATTACATTACCTGTTTTTTCTGTAATCTTATAGCATTTTACACCTTTTCCTCCTCTGTTTTGGCGTGTAAATTCACTGATGGATGTTCTCTTTCCAAGTCCCTTCTCAGATACAATCAACAGATAATCGCCCTGACAGGTAAGCTGCATGCCGATAACCTCATCCTCTTCCAGAAGATTGATGCCTCTTACTCCCATAGAAACTCTACCGGTGCTTCTTACGTCAGTCTCATTAAAACGAATACACTGTCCGAATTTTGTAACCAGAATAATATCTTTCTTGTTATCTGTAAATTTAACCTCAATCAGCTCATCATCTTCCCTTAAAGCAATGGCTGCAAGACCTGTTTTTCTCACGTTTTCATAGTCTTCAATCGGTGTCTTTTTCACCAGACCGTTCTTTGTTGCCATGAACAGATAATTGCCCTTTTTAAACTCATTGATTGGAATTACGGCTGTAATCTTTTCTTCCGGCTGAAGCTGAAGCAGATTGATAATGGCTGTTCCCCTTGCTGTACGGCTTGCCTCCGGAATTTCATAAGCCTTAATTCTGTATACACGACCTGCACTGGTAAAGAACATGAGGTAGTGGTGGGTTGTTGTCATTAAAAGTTCCTCGATGTAATCGTCATCAATGGTAGACATACCCTTAATTCCTTTTCCACCACGGTTCTGGCTGCGGAAGTTATCTACGGTCATTCTCTTTATGTAACCCAGCTTTGTCATGGCAATGACTGTATTTTCCTTCGGAATTAAATCTTCCATGGAAATATCAAATTCATCATATCCAATGGCTGTTCTTCTGTCATCTCCGTATTTCTCCGCAATCGCCAGAATTTCCTGTCTGATAACACGAAGAAGCAGGTTTCTGTCTGAAAGAATTGCTTTTAATTCTCTGATTTTGATTTCCAGCTCCTGAAATTCTTTTTCCAGACGTTCTCTCTCCATTCCGGTAAGCTGATACAGACGCATGTTTACAATTTCCTGAGCCTGTACTTCTGAGAAATCAAAGGTATCCATTAAAGTTTCCTTTGCTTCCTGTCTTGTCTTTGAGCTTCTGATAATTTTAATAATCTGGTCAATTACATCTAATGCTTTTAGGAGTCCTGATACAATATGCGCTCTGGCTTCTGCCTTATTTAAGTCATACTGTGTCCTTCTTGTCACAACCTCTTCCTGATGTGCCAGATAATGCTCCAGCATTTCCAGAAGACTCATGACCTTTGGTGTATTGCCTACCAGCGCCAGCATAATAACGCCAAAAGTATCCTGCATCTGTGTGTGCTTATACAGACGGTTTAAGATAACATTTGCATTTGCATCTCGTCTTAAAGTAATACAAATACGCATACCTTCTCTGTTGGAATGGTCGCTGATATCTGTAATTCCATCAATTTTCTTATCTCTTACCAGTTCGGCAATCTTTTCAATAAGTCTGGCTTTATTTACCATATATGGCAGCTCTGTAACGATAATCTGACTCTTTCCGTTTGGAAGCGTCTCAATATCCGTCACTGCACGTACTCTGATTTTACCTCGTCCTGTACGGTACGCTTCTTCAATTCCCCTTGTCCCTAAAATGGTTGCTCCCGTTGGAAAATCCGGTCCTTTTACAATGGACAGCAGCTCGTCAATGGTAGTTTCTCTCTGCTCCTCAATCTGATTGTCAATGATTTTCACAACTGCATTGACAATTTCTCTCAGATTGTGCGGAGGAATATTGGTTGCCATACCAACGGCAATACCGGAAGTTCCGTTTACCAGAAGGTTTGGGTATCTGGATGGAAGAACCGTAGGCTCTTTTTCCGTTCCGTCAAAGTTCGGTGCGAAATCAATGGTATTTTTATTGATGTCCGCCAGCATTTCCATGGAAATTTTACTTAAACGTGCCTCTGTGTAACGCATGGCAGCAGCGCCGTCTCCATCCACAGAACCGAAGTTTCCGTGACCGTCTACCAACGGATAGCGGGTAGACCAGTCCTGTGCCATATTTACTAACGCACCATAAATAGAGCTGTCACCGTGAGGATGATATTTACCCATGGTATCACCTACGATACGGGCACATTTTCTATGAGGCTTATCCGGCCCGTTGTTCAGCTCAATCATGGAGTAAAGAATTCTTCTTTGAACAGGCTTTAACCCGTCTCTTACATCAGGAAGGGCTCGTGAAGCAATTACGCTCATGGCATACTCTATATAAGACTCCTCCATCTTTTTCTGTAAGTCCACTTCCTGAATTTTATCAAATACATTTTCTTCCATTTAGCTTCTCCTTATCATGCAGGGTTATTAAATATCCAGATTTTTTGCATACTTGGCATTTTCTTCAATAAATTCCCTTCTCGGCTCTACCTTGTCACCCATAAGGGTAGTAAATGTCAAATCCAGCTCGGATGTAGAGTCTTCATCCATTACCACACGCATAAGAATACGGCTTTCCGGATCCATGGTTGTCTCCCAAAGCTGGTCCGCATCCATCTCTCCCAGACCTTTGTAACGCTGAATGTTACAGCCGTCCATGCCGATTTCGGCAAGGATATCAGCCTGTTCCTGTTCTGTATACGCATAATGAATTTTCTTGTTTTTCTCAATTTTAAATAATGGCGGCTTTGCAAGATACACATAGCCCTGCTTAATCAATTCCGGCATAAAGCGATAAAGGAAGGTCAAAAGCAGTGTTGCAATATGAGCGCCGTCTACATCGGCATCTGTCATAATAATAATTTTATGATAACGAAGCTTTGAAATATCAAAATCTTCGTGAATTCCCGTTCCGAATGCAGTAATCATGGCTTTAATCTCTGCATTTGCATAAATTTTATCAAGACGTGCCTTTTCTACATTCAAAATTTTACCTCTAAGGGGCAAAATAGCCTGTGTTGCTCTGCTTCTGGCAGTCTTTGCAGAACCGCCCGCAGAGTCACCCTCTACGATATAAATTTCGCATTTGCTTGGGTCTTTATCCACGCAGTCTGCCAGCTTACCCGGCAGAGATGTTCCATCTAAAGCAGATTTTCTTCTTGTAAGCTCTCTTGCTTTTCTTGCAGCATCTCTTGCTCTCTGGGAAAGCAGAGATTTCTCAATAATAATTTTTGCCACGGCAGGGTTCTGCTCCAAATAAATCTCAAGCTGATTGCTTACAATACCATCAACAGCGCCTCTTGCCTCGCTGTTTCCCAGCTTCTGCTTTGTCTGTCCCTCAAACTGAGGGTCTTCAATTTTAACGCTGATAATCGCTGTCAATCCTTCACGGATATCCTCTCCTGTAAGGTTCTGTTCGCTTTCCTTCAAAAGCTTGTTCTTTCTTGCATACTCATTAAAGGTCTTTGTAAGAGCATTACGAAATCCCACAATATGAGTTCCACCTTCCGGTGTTGTAATATTATTTACAAATCCATAAGTATTTTCTGTATAAGCGTCATTATGCTGCATGGCAACTTCTACCATAACACCGTCTTTATTACCTTCAAAGTAAAGAATCTCTTCATAAAGTGCTGTATTGCTCTTGTTCAGATATTGAACAAATTCTTTAATACCGCCTTCATAGTGGAAAGTTACTTCCTTCTCTTCTTCTTCACGTTTATCTCTTGCAATAATTCTTAAACCTTTTGTCAAAAAAGCAATTTCTCTGAAACGATGTTTCAATGTTCCAAAATCAAAAATTGTTTCTTCAAAAATTTCCGGATCCGGTAAAAACGTAACCATAGTTCCTGTTTTCTCCGGTTCACATTCTCCTACGATCTTCAGGCTATAAACAGTTTTTCCTCTCTCATATCTCTGTCTGTAAATCTTTCCTTCATGGAAAATTGTTACTTCAAGCCAGGTAGAGAGGGCATTTACTACCGATGCACCTACACCGTGAAGACCGCCGGATACTTTATATCCTCCACCACCGAATTTACCGCCCGCATGAAGAATTGTAAATACAACCTCAACAGCCGGAATACCTGCCTTCTGGTTAATTCCAACAGGAATTCCACGTCCGTTATCAATAACTGTAATTGAATTGTCTTCATTGATTGACACATCAATGGTATCGCAATAGCCTGCCAAAGCTTCGTCTACTGCATTATCTACGATTTCATAAACCAGATGATGAAGACCTCTTGAAGAAGTGCTACCGATATACATACCCGGTCTTTTTCTGACTGCTTCAAGTCCCTCCAAAATTTGTATCTGGTCTGCTCCGTACTCTGTTTTAATTTCTGTACTCATGCAATTCCTCCTGTTTTCCGGTAATTCCGGTAGTTGCTCAGTTTTCTGTGTTATATGTATTATGTAAACCTTTCATTCAGGAAGGACAAAATACATCTCCGTCTATTACTTTAAAAATTTTGTTGATATGAAACCTTTTATCTATAAAATCATCCAAGCCTGTACAGGTAATCATAGTCTGCACATGGCTGATGCTGTTTAAGAGATAATTCTGCCTGTTCGAGTCAAGCTCTGACAAAACATCATCTAAAAGCAGAACCGGCATATCCTTTATCACCTTCTTCACCATATAGATTTCCGAAAGCTTTAAAGACAGTGCAGCAGTTCGCTGCTGCCCCTGAGAACCGTATCTGCGAATATCAATTCCGTTGACCTTCACACTGAAATCATCTCTGTGCGGTCCTACGGAAGTCTGTTTAAAGCGACAGTCCTTTTCCCTGTTTTTGGAAAGCTCCTGATAAAAATTCTCATCGGGTACGCTAGGCTCATAAACCAGCTCTATTTTTTCACGGTTTCCGGTGATACTGCTATGTATCTTCTCCATAATACCATTTATCTCATCAATAAACCTGCGGCGGGTTTCAATAATCTCCCTGCCATATTGTACAAACTGCTCATCCCAGATTTCCAGCGTATCTTTTAAAGACTCCTGAAAAGCAATATCCTTTAGCAGCTTATTTCTCTGGTTCAGAACATGATTATAACTGGAAAGATTGGATAAATAAAGCTTGTCTAATTGACATAACTCTAAATCCATAAAACGCCTTCTCTCTCCCGGACCGTTTTTAATAATATTCAAGTCCTCCGGAGAGAAAAACACAATATTTAAAAGTCCAAACAATTCACTGGCTTTGCGGATAGGAATTCCGTCAATGGCAATTCCTTTTGGTTTACTTTTCTTTAAGTGCATATCAATTTTGCGGGATATACCGTCTTTATTGACAAACATACGGATATGCGCCTCATCCGCATCAAACTTTATCAGCTCTCTGTCCTTACTCCCTCTGTGGGATTTTGTTGTACTGCATAAATATGCAGCTTCCAGTATATTTGTCTTTCCTTGGGCATTATCCCCATAAAAAATATTGGTTCCCTTATCAAATTCCAGCGCCAATGAGTTGTAATTTCTGTAATTTTTAAGTTCTATTGATTCGATATACATGTATACACCTATTTTACAATTTTAATTTCTTCTCCGTGAAAAGAAATCACATCACCATCATATAATTTGCGGCCACGTCTGGTATCAACCTCTCCGTTTACCAAAACCTCGCCATCCTGAATAACATATTTGGCTTCAACACCGTCTTCCACTAAATTTGCGGCTTTCAAAGCCTGACCTAATTTTATAAATTCATCTCTAAGCTTAATTACTTCCATTTTTTCTCCTTTTATCTGCTGACAGCGTTAAAGTTTACAGGCAAAATCAGATAAATATACTGCTGATTATCATCACGGATAAAGCATGGAGCTTTGGCATTCATGAGATAAATGCTGACTTCTTCATCATCAATTACCTTGAGGGCATCAATTAAAAACTTTGGATTAAAGCCGATCATAATGTCTTTTCCCTCTTTTTCAATATCAATATCCTCTTTCATAGAACCAATCTGGGAGTCAATGCGAAGCTCCATCTGTCCGTTCTGGATATTGATAATAATCGGTTTTTTATCTCCCTCTTTTACAAGAAGTGTTGCTCTGTCAATACAATCTAAAAATTCTTTCTTGTTAATCTTAACTTTTGTTTCATAATCACTGGAAAGCATCTGGTCAATCTTAAAGTATTCCCCTTCGATTAAGCGGGAAACTACTTTTGTATCATCAAATTCAAATAAAATATGATTTGCAGAAAGATAAATTTCAACCATATCTTCCAGCTCACCGGATAAAATTTTGCTGATTTCATTTAATGTTTTTCCCGGAACAACAACTTTACGGTCTTCGCAGTTTTCTTTTAATCCGATTTTTCTGATAGAAATACGGTGTCCGTCAAGAGAAATCACTCTTAACATGTTGTTTTCTATCTGGAAAAGTTCTCCTGTCATCAATTTATTATTCTCATTTACAGCAATAGAGAAAATCGTCTGACGAATAATTTCTTTTAAAGTAAACTGTGAAACCCGTATGCAATCATTTTTTTCTATTAAAGGCAAATAGGAAAAATCTTCACCTGATTTACCGGGAATATTAAATTTTGCTTTTTCACAGGTAATAGTAGCATTTAATTTTTCATCTGTTTCAATGGTAACATCATTATCCGGAAGCTTACGGACAATTTCTGAAAAGATTTTTGCATCCAAAGCAATGATACCTTTTTCAAGAACCAGTCCCTGAACACGGGTTTCGATACCTAATTCCATATCATTGGATGTAAATTTAATATCATTTGTTGAAGCATCGATTAAAATACATTCTAAAATAGGCATTGTTGTTTTGCCTGGAACGGCTTTCATGACAATACTGACACTTTTTTGAAGTTCAGATTTTGGGCAAACTAATTTCATAGTGTGAATAACTTCCTTTCTGTGTGAGGTGGTTAAATAAAAATATAAAAGAATAAAAAATTCGTAGTAACCGCCGTAGGGGCTGTGAATATGTGAATAACTCATTTAACCCTAGAAAATACGGGCTTTAAGTGTATGGATAACTTTGTGGGTTAAGGTTGAAATTCAAGTGTAAGACCTGTTGATAAAAATGTGGGTTAAAAACCGCAAAAATATCAAAAAAGGTTTTCCACACGTAATTCACATCATATACACCTGTTGGTGTGGATAAAAATTATTCTATTTTGACGGATTTATTTTCTTCTTTAAAATATCAATAATTTCCTGTGTAGGAGCAGCGTTTGAACCGTTTAATTCAGCTTCGATTTTATCAATTCCGTTCATAATGGTGGTGTGGTCCCTGCCTCCTAAGACTTTGCCGATATTTTTTAAGGTTACTTCTGTCATACTGCGGCATAAATACATGACAATCTGTCTTGGAAATACAATTTTTGCATTTCTTTTATTACCGGTTAAGTCTGAAGGCTGCAAATCAAAGTGTTCTGCAACGACTTCAATAATAAGCTCCGGTGTGATAATGCGCTTCTGATTAGGAGAAATAATATCTTTTAATACTTTTTCGGCTAAAGCCAGATTAATTTCACTTTTCTCAAGGTTGGCGTAAGCCATAATTTTATTGAGAGAACCTTCCAGCTCACGAATATTTGATTTTACGTTTTTGGCAATGTATTCAATGACCTCGTCATCAATTTTGTAACCGTCCAGTTCTTCCTTTTTACGAAGAATTGCCATTCTAGTTTCATAATCAGGAGAAGAAATATCGACAATTAAGCCCCATTCAAAACGAGAACGAAGGCGGTCTTCCAGAATTTCCATATCCTTTGGCGGTTTATCAGATGAAATAACAATCTGTTTTTTCGCTCCGTGAAGGGCATTAAAGGTATGGAAAAATTCTTCCTGTGTAGACTCTTTTCCTATAATAAACTGAATATCATCAATTAACAGAACGTCAATGTTGCGATATTTTTCACGAAATTTGGACATAGTGGTATTATTACCGTTACGAATAGAGTCAATCAATTCGTTTGTAAAATATTCACTTGTTACATATAAAACTTTTGCACTTGGATTTTTCTGTAATACAAAATGTGCAATGGAGTGCATTAAGTGGGTTTTTCCAAGACCTACACCACCGTAGATAAACAGCGGATTATAGGCTTCTCCCGGAGACTCGGCAACTGCCAAGGATGCGGCATGTGCCATTTTGTTGTTATTTCCCACGACAAAAGTGTCAAAAGTATAGCGTGGATTTAAATTGGCTTTTTCAATATTTTCGTTTAAGCTTACGGGCGCTGCTGTCGGAGGTTCTTTAAATTCTTCCTTAATATCTTCCGGAAGAACAAGAGAAATCTCAAAATCCTGCCCGATGGTCTCTGCAATGGAGACCTTTAAGGGGAGAAGGTATTTCTTATTGATATAATCTAACGCCATGCTCCCGTTTGTAACAATAATTGTCACAACATTTCCCTCTACTTTATAAACCTCTAAAGGTTCAAGCCACGCATTGAAGGAAACATCAGACACATCATGTTCAATTTTAATCATATTTAAGATATCTGACCATTTTTCCTGTATTATGTGCATTTTCAT